>NZ_KV800694.1:206783-233902 GCF_001810285.1 Corynebacterium sp. HMSC071F07 | reverse complement strand
TGTTTCACGTGAAACACTACGCGGGGCGTTTAGCGTTAGCAGCGCCTAGGAGTGCTTAGCCAGGAGCGCTTCCAGACGCTCCGCGAGCGGCTGGCGGTTCAGCTCCGCTCCCTTCTCGCGGAGATCGGCAGCTTCAAATTCTGGAAGGACCTTATCCAAGACCTCGTTAGAAGATTCTTCTGGGTGCTTCAACGCGCGATAGAAAGCGGCACTCAACACGATTTGTTCCATCACCGCTATGGGCTTGCCCGGAGCATATTCCGGAGCATCCGGCTCAAAGTCCCAGACCTGGACCCAGTCGAGGCCGAAGAACTTGGGACAATTTCCTTCCACGATTTCGCGGGCGTAGTTGCGGGGAAGGGCAGCGCTACGGCGGCCCGGATCGAAGATAGCGAGGACTGGCTCGCCATCGTCCTCTCCAACCACGAGCCAATCGCTGCCGTGGTATTCCACCAGCGATTGGCCGAGCACGAGCTCAACCTCATCGACACTGAGATTCGGAGCGACCTCACGGGCGAAGGCGTCGACATATGGCGCTTGCCATGTCTTGTGCTTCTTCAGCTTCTCATCGTCGCCGTGAACTTCCATGAAACGCTTGAAGGTCTCGGCCGCTTCCTCACGACGCTTGGTTAGTTGTTCCGAGTACTGTTCCTGAAGTGGTGCGAGTTTGGATTCAAGTGTGCCCATGGTCACAACCATACATCGGAGCATTCATTTGTTCGTGCATAAAATGTGCTCGAAACCACACACGTAGCACACACTCATGCTATGGTGTGTCTCATGCAACTTCTGGCCAACAAGACCCAGAACTGGTGGTGGCTCGCGTAACTGCGGGCCGGTTCACTCGAACCCAGAAGATTTAGGCTCGCGTTATGCGGGCCTTTCGTGGTTTTATAACCACCACGGCGCACGCGGCGCGAATCTAAAGCTTCAAAACTTTAAAAGCTACAGACAACATTTAGCCGCGAAAGGCCACCACGAATGCCACCAACCCCTACCTCCGGAACGGTCTTCCATACCGCCTCCCGAGCGATACCTTATGAGCAGGATGCATCCCTGCTTTTCCAACGGCTCGCGCAGCCGAAGGATAGCCTCCTCCTTGAAGCCGCCGACATCGAGTCGAAAAAGAACCTCAATTGCATCGCAATTCTCCAGGCCGCGCTGAAAGTTACCTGCCGGGGACAGCGTGTCACAGCCACGCCACTAACTAAAGTGGGCGAGGCAATGATGGAGCGCCTCAAGGATCAGCTTGGCGAGTACTTCGATGGCGAGGCGTTCGCCTTTAGCCTTTCCGCGAAGAGCGACGAGCGCGAGCGCCTCCGCGACGTTTCGACCGCCGCCGTACTTCGTGCCCTTCAATTAGATGCCGGATACTCCACGCCGGATGGCGCCCTTCCATTCGTCGGAGGCGGCTTTGCTTATGACTATCTCGAGACCTTCGAGAAACCGCCCGCCGTAGGGGAGGGGCCGAACGATTATCCGGATTATGAGTTTCTCGTCGCACAGACTCTCCTCACCATCGACCACGCTGCAGAGACCGCCGCGTTGCATGCGGTCGATCTGAATGAGGACGCGGCGTCGGCAAGCTCGGCAGAGCTCGCATCCATCAAGCCGCAAAGTCTAGAACCCGCACCGAACCGAGATCGCCTCGCTGCGGAAGCTTCGATGACCGACTCCAAGTTCCGCGCCATTGTGTCACAGTTACAAAATAACGTGACTGTGGGGGACATCTACCAAGTGGTGCCATCCCGCGCATTTTCCCTCGATTGCCCCGACGCCTTCGCCGCCTACCGCCAACTGCGCGAGACGAACCCTTCGCCGTATATGTTCTACGTGCGCGGCGCGGACTATGAGCTCTTCGGCGCCTCACCAGAATCCAACCTAAAGTTCGACGCCCCAAGCCGCGAGGTTCAGCTTTATCCCATCGCCGGCACACGGCCGCGCGGGCTCAACAAGGATGGCAGCATCAACCACGAACTCGACATCCGCAACGAGCTCGAGATGCGCACGGATAACAAGGAAGTTGCCGAGCACACGATGCTTGTGGATCTGGCCCGCAACGACCTCGCGCGCGTGGCCGTCCCACAGACTCGCAAGGTCGCCGAGCTGCTCCAGGTGGATCGCTACTCCCGCGTGATGCACTTGGTTTCACGTGTAACCGCCACCCTCCACGAGGACTACGACGCCCTCGACGCCTATCGCGCATGCATGAACATGGGCACTCTCACCGGCGCCCCGAAGCTTCGCGCGATGGAACTCATCCGCGAAACCGAGAAAACGCGCCGCGGTTCCTACGGCGGGGGCGGGGGATACTTGAAGGGCGATGGCTCCATGGATAACTGCATCGTCATCCGCTCCGCCTACGTGAAAGGCGGGGTAGCGGTGGTTCAGGCTGGCGCCGGCGTTGTCCGCGATTCCGTGCCGCAGGCCGAAGCCGATGAAACCTTGCACAAGGCCTATGCCGTGCTGCACGCCATCGCACTCGCTCATAACGCAAAACTGGAGGTTGTCCGGTGACGCATTCCACGCAGACTCATTCCCCGCACGTGGTGCTCATCGATAACCACGATTCCTTCGTCTACAACTTGGTCGACGCGCTCGCCGGCTACCGCACGACCATCTTCCGCAATACCGTCTCGGTTGAAGAAGTCCTGGCTGCGGAACCCGACATCATCTGTCTCTCCCCAGGCCCGGGCCACCCGCGCGAGGCCGGCTGCATGATGGAACTCATCGATAAGGTGCTGGGGAAGATCCCGTTGTTTGGCATCTGCCTCGGCTTCCAAGCGCTGCTGGATCACCACGGCGGCACCGTCGAGCCCTGCGGCCCGGTTCACGGCAAGTCGGTCCGGATGACCCTCACTAAAGCTGGCGCGAAACATCCCATCTTCACCGGGCTCGCCGTCGACTCCGAGCCGGACAATCCGGATTACGTCGGCACCCAAGTCCCAGTGGCGCGCTATCACTCCCTGGGCTGCAAGAAAATCCCTACAGAAATGCGGGCGCTGGCTACCACCGAGACCGCCATCGGAGACGTCGTCATGGCGGCCGAGACCGAGGACCAGATGGCCTTCGGGGTCCAGTTCCACCCAGAGTCCGTACTTAGTCCCACCGGGCCCATCATGCTGGAAAGCTGCATCGAGTATTTGTCCGCGAAGTACCTATTTGGAAAGGCCAACTAAATGGAAGACAAGAACGCACTGAAGCTCCTCCAGGAGTACTTGAACACCGCCGAACCCACCCTCGAACAGGCCGGGAAGGTCTTTACTTCGCTGACCGTCGGCGAGTACGACGACATTCACATCGCCGCTTTGCTCACCCACATCCGCACCAGGGGCGAGACGCTTGCCGACGTCGCCGGTGCCGCCCATGCCTTCCTGAAGGCCGGCCGCCCTTTCCCGATCACCGGCGAGGGCCTGATGGACACCGCGGGCACCGGTGGTGACGGTGCGAATACCATCAACATCACCACCGCGGCGTCGCTAGTCGCAGCCTCCGACGGGGTGAAGATGATCAAGCACGGCAACCGCTCGGTTTCTTCCAAGTCGGGTTCGGCCGACGTCCTCGAGGCGCTGAACATTCCGCTAGACCTCAATCCAGAGCGCGCCGTGCGCCAGTTTGAGGAGTCCAACTTCACCTTCCTCTTCGCCCCGGCCTATAACCCGGCGGTGGCACACGTGCAGCCGGTGCGCAAAGCACTCGGCATCTCCACCATCTTCAACACCCTCGGTCCACTGCTTTCCCCGGGCCGCCCGGAGTTTCAGATCATGGGCATCGCCAACCCCGCGCAGGGACGCCTCATCGCGGAAGTCTTCAAGGAGCTAGGCCGCACCCGCGCGTTGGTGGTCCACGGTGCGGGCACCGATGAGATTGCCGTCCACGGCACCACCCACATGTGGGAGCTAAAGGATGGCGAGATCAGCGAATATGACGTCACGCCAGAAAGCCTCGGCATTGAACGCCACGAGCTCGCGGACCTCGTCGGCGGTGACGGCGCGGAGAATGCGCAGCTGCTTCGCGACGTCTTCGCGGGGGAGGGCAAGCCCGCACACCGCGATGCCATCGTCGCCGCGGCGGGTGCGATGTTCTATCTCTACGGCAAAACCGCAACCATCGCCGAGGGCGTCGCCCACGCGAAGGAAATCATCGACTCCGGCCAGGTGGCCGATTGGTTGCGCACCCACGAGGAGGCGAACTATGCCTAAGCTGCCAACGGTGCTGGAGGGGATCGTCGCGGGGCGTCGCACCCACCTCGCGGAGATCCGTGAGCGCATCGCCCACGTGGATCTGGCGAACCTGCCGAAGTCGGAGCGTTCGCTTTACGACGCCCTGGATGGCACCAATCGCTTCATCATGGAGTGCAAGTCCTCCTCACCTTCGCTCGGCCTCATCCGCGAGCACTACGAGCCGGGTGCCATCGCGCGCATCTACTCCCACTATGCCTCGGCAATTTCGGTACTGTGCGAACCCGATAAGTTCGGCGGCGATTATGATCATCTGCAAACCGTCGCGATGTCCACACATCTGCCGGTGCTGTGCAAGGACTTCATCATCGACCCGATTCAGGTTTATGCCGCGCGCTACTATGGCGCCGACGCCATCTTGTTGATGATGTCCATCGTCGACGACGCGACCTACGCGGAGCTGAAGGCGCTCGCCGATTCCTTAGGACTGGACGTACTGACGGAGGCGATTACCAAGGAGGAGGTCGACCGCGCCGTCGCCTTCGGCGTCGACATCATCGGCATCAATAATCGGAACCTCCACGATCTGAGCATCGACCTGACGCGTTCGGAAAAGCTCGCGGAATATGTTCCGCAAGGCAAGATCATTGTCTCCGAGTCAGGAATCCGCGATAACCAGACGGTGCGTCGCATCGGCGGCCACGCCAACGCTTTCCTCGTCGGCTCTCAACTGACGAGCCAGCCGGACATTGACCTGGCCGCGCGCCGCCTCGTCTACGGCGACAATAAGGTCTGCGGACTCAGCACTCCTTCCGCGGCGCAGGCGGCTCGTGCGGCCGGTGCCATCTACGGCGGACTCATCTTCGAGGAGGACTCTCCGCGCAATGTTTCACGTGAAACTGCGGAACAGATCATCAGCCACGAGCCGGGGCTGCGTTACGTTGCGGTCTCGCGCCGCACATCCAACTTCGCGGAGATTGCATTCGAGGGCATCCACGCAATCCAGCTGCATGCCCCGTATCAGGGGAGCGTCGAAGCCGAGCGCGCGCTCATCGCGGAGGCCCGCAAGCATTCGAACTTTGTCTGGCGTGCCATCGACATGACGGCGCCGGATGCCCCGGACTTGGCGCGGGCGCTTGCCGGAGACGCGGATCTCCTCGTTCTCGACACCGGCCGCGGCGGCACGGGGCAGACCTTCGATTGGTCCACGGTTCCACGTGATATCCCGGCCCTCCTCGCTGGAGGACTCAACCTCGAGAATCTGGAGGAAGCGCTCGCCGTCGGCACCGCCGGCCTCGACCTCAACTCCGGAATGGAGACCTCCCGCGGCAAGGACTCTGGCCTCATCGCCCGCGCCTTCCAAACCATCCGCAACTACACAAATCCTTAAATTGACTTCTTCACAACACCCCGACACAGGAAAGAACATGACTGAAACACAAGAAACCAGGGAAACCTTGCTCCCGGCCTACTTCGGTGAATTCGGCGGGCAATTCGTGCCAGAATCCCTCATCCCAGCTCTCGATCAGCTTGAGCAAGCCTTCGTCGATGCCCAAAACGATCCCTCCTTCCGTGAGGAGCTCGCCGGCTACCTGAAGGATTACCTCGGCCGCCCGACTCCGCTGACCGAGGCAACCAAGCTCGGCGGCAAGGCCCGCATCTTCCTCAAGCGCGAGGACTTGGTGCACGGCGGCGCACACAAGACGAACCAGGTAATCGGCCAAGCTCTGCTGGCCAAGCGCATGGGCAAGACCCGCATCATCGCAGAGACCGGCGCCGGCCAGCACGGCACCGCCACCGCACTGGCTTGCGCACTGCTCGACCTTGAATGCGTGGTCTACATGGGAGCCAAGGATGTCGAGCGCCAGCAGCCCAACGTCTACCGCATGGAACTCATGGGCGCCAAGGTCGTCCCCGTCGACACCGGCTCCGGCACCCTCAAGGACGCGGTTAACGAAGCACTGCGCGATTGGACTGCAACCTTCCACGAGTCCCACTACCTCCTCGGCACCGCCGCTGGCCCGCACCCGTTCCCAACCATCGTGCGCGAGTTCCACAAGGTCATCTCTGAAGAGGCCAAGGCGCAGATGATCGAGCAGACTGGCGCGCTGCCAGACCTCGTCGTCGCCTGTGTCGGCGGCGGCTCCAACGCCATCGGCATGTTCGCCGATTTCATTGAGGACGAGGGAGTCGGGCTAGTTGGCGCTGAGCCAGGAGGCGAGGGCCTCGACTCCGGCAAGCACGGCGCCACCATCAACAACGGAACGGTGGGCATCCTCCACGGTGCGCGCTCCTATCTGATGCGCAATGCTGACGGCCAAGTAGAGGAGTCTTACTCCATCTCCGCCGGCTTGGATTACCCGGGTGTCGGCCCACAACACGCACACCTGTCTAAGACCGGCCGCGCTAAGTACGTCGGCATCACCGATGCCGAGGCACTCGAAGCCTTTCAGCTACTGAGCAAGAAGGAGGGCATCATCCCGGCCCTCGAATCTTCCCACGCCCTCGCCTATGCGTTGAAGCGTAAAGAAGAAGACATCACCATCCTCGTATCCCTTTCTGGCCGCGGCGATAAAGACATCGACCACGTCCGCCACACCCTCGAGCAGAACCCACAGCTGCGCCTCAAGGAGGAAAACTAATGAGCCGCTACGACACCCTGTTTGCCACCCTCAAGGACGAGGGAGCATTCGTTCCTTTCATCATGCTGAGCGATCCCTCTCCGGAAGTAGCTCTGGAGATCGTCCGCGCGGCCGTCGCCGGCGGTGCCGACGCCCTCGAGTTGGGCGTTCCTTTCTCTGACCCAGTTGCCGATGGCCCGACGATTCAGGCCTCGCACATCCGCGCGCTAGCCAACGGCGCGACCGTCGATGCCGCAATTGAGCAGATCAAGCAGATTCGCTCCGAGTTTCCGGAGCTTCCCATCGGCATGTTGATCTACGGCAACGTCCCATTCACCCGCGGCATCGAGAACTTCTATCAGGAGTTCCACGATGCGGGTGCAGATAGCATCCTGCTTCCCGACGTCCCGGTGCGCGAAGGCGCCCCATTCGTCGCGGCCGCGGAGAAGGCTGGTGTCGACCCAATCTTCATCGCCCCGGCACAGGCGAGCGAGAAGACCTTGGCAGGCGTGGCTAAGTACTCCAAGGGTTACATTTATGCCATCTCCCGCGACGGCGTGACTGGTACGGAGAAAGCCTCGGAGACCCGCGGCCTCGACGAGGTGGTTGCCAACGTAAAGCGCTTCGAAGGCGCTCCGGTTCTCCTCGGCTTCGGCATCTCCACCCCAGAACACGTTGCCGATGCCATCGCTGCCGGCGCAGCGGGCGCTATCACCGGCTCCGCAATCACCAAGATCATTGAGAAGCACGTTTCACGTGAAACCGACATTGATGTCGATGCCCTTAAGCAAGACATCACCGACTTCGTCGCATCCATGAAGGCGGCGACCAAGAAGTAGCGGCACTTAAAAAAACTGAGCGCATCAAAACGCATATAAAAAGACCCGAGGAAGTTCTCGCATGAACTTTCCTCGGGTCTTTATTTTGGATTTAGCGCCTATAAAGCCAGCTTTATTGTTGCTCGGCTGGGGTAGTGGTCTCCTCGTCAAGGCCCTCAATCTTGCCGCGTGCGAAGCGATCCACAATCATCGCGATTGCGCCGTCGCCGGGGACATTCGCTGCGGTACCGACCGAGTCGATGGCAATGTATGCCGCAATCATGAGCGCCACGAGGGAATCATCGAAGCCCATGTGTGCCTGCAGAAGACCCACCGCAACCATCACCGCACCGCCTGGGACGCCAGGCGCAGCAACCATCATGATGGCCAGAAGGAAGATGAACCCTGCCGCCTCGCCGAAGGAAACATCCATGCCCGTCATCGTGACGATGGCGAAAGCGTACAGGGTCAGCTTGATCATCGAGCCCGAGATGTGGATGGTTGCGCCGAGTGGAATGACGAAACCAGCCACGGGACGAGAGATGCCATTCTTGAGCGTGGACTCTAGGGAGACCGGAATCGTGGCAGCTGAGGATGAGGTACCCAGCGCGGTGAAATAGGCCGGCGCCATATTCTTTAGCGCGACGAAGGGATTCTTGCGCGCGATTGCGCCAGCAACCAGGTACTGGAAGAGGAGGTACACGATGGTCATGACGACGGCGAGGATAAGCACCTTAGAGAAAGCAACGAGGACGTCGCCAAGATTGCCATTCATTCCCAGCGACAAGAACATGCCGAAGATGTAGACCGGCAGAAGCGGAACGACGAATCCCCAGATAATCTTGACTACGACGGCTTCCAGCTCTTTAGTCACCGCATAGAGAGTGTCGGACTTCACCGCAGTCATCGCAACGCCGATACAGAAGGACAAAAGCAACGCCGACATTACTTCGAAAGGTGGCGGCATATCCACGGTGAAGTAGGGCTGCAGCGCACCTTCCTCAATATCAGAAACGTTGGTATCGATGGTCTGGCCCGCAAGCATCGTTGGATAAAGCGCGACTGACAATCCATAGGCAATGAAGCCCGCGAGAATCGTGGAGCCATACGCGAGTGCGACCGTCATTCCGAGCCATTTGCCAGCGCCGCGACCAAGCCCCGCAATCGCAGGCGCCACGAGGGCGAAAATCAGAACTGGGATGAAGAAGCCCAGAAAGTTTCCGAAGAGCCCATTGAACGTGGCGAAGATGCGCGCGGCCCATTCCGGCAGAATGAAGCTAGCAGCAATGCCCAATATGATCGCAGCGACGATCTTAAAGAGCAAAGAGCTAGTAATACTCTTGAGGTTCATTTAGCTATCTTTTCATTGTTATGTGGTGCGTGTGACCACTGTTTTCTTTGGCACAACACGAGCAGAATGTTACCAAACGAGCAGCTTTTCACACTCATCGTAAAATCACCGCGAACCCACGAAGAGCTGGATTTTCTTCTGGCAAATTCAGGGATAAACTAGGGGACATGCTCGCGATAGCCATCATCTTCTTTACCCTCGCCGCCATCTTCCTCATCGTGGGCGGCCTCGCCACCGCGCGTAAGCTCCCCGGTAATAGTGTCGTGGGCCTCCGCCTGGTAGAAATCCGCAAGACTAAGGAAGCTTGGGACAATGCTCATGCAATCGCCGGCCCATTCTGGATGCTCGCTGGTGTCTCTTTGCTCTTCGGCGGAGTCGTGGCGATCTCCGCACGCGGCTGGATGTGGACCATCCCGGCCCTGACTTTTGTGATTTCCATCCTGGCGCTGTCCATCGGATCTAACATGGGTTCTCGCGCAGCCTTCCTGTGGGATGAAGCCCACAAGGCAGAAGAGGGCTGCGGTGACAGCTGCAACTGTGGCGACGATGGATGCGGCTCCACCGAACCCGAGGTAGATCTCGGGGCGCTCCGCAAGGCAGCCGAGCAAGCAGATCACGCCTAGCAAGCCTTCAGCCCTCGCGCTGCGGGGGCTATTTTCATAGAGTTTCATAAAGACACAGTGACGTTAATTAACAAATCAGATAGTCTAAGGACTTATCGTCATGAGTGACTTTAAGATTGGCAACTAATGTCAGCCGAAAATGGGGAGTATAAAGAATTTGTTTATTCCAAGACTTGGCCTCACCGACCGAAAGGAAACTGAGCCGATTTTCCGAAAGAATGCGATAGGGTAGACACATGACTCAGTGTTCACGTCGCATCTTCCTTCTCGGCTCCGCAACCACCTTCGCGGGCGCCTACCTTGCCGCATGCGGTAAGGAACCAAGCGCAGAAATCGCAGCCACCGAGGTTCCGGTCGGCTCGGCCGTCATTGTAGACAAGGTCATTTTCGCGCAACCCAAGAAGGGTGAGTTTAAAGCATACTCGCAGACTTGCCCACACCAGGGCAGCCTAATCACCCAGATCGAGGAGATGACGGCAACCTGCACCACGCATTTTACTTCCTACAACCTGGAAGACGGCTCCGTCATCGACGGCCCTGGAACCAAACCGCTAACCGAATATGACGTCGAGACCGAGGGCGACAAGGTTAAGAACGTCTCGGCTTAAGGCCAAAAAGAGCGAGTGTTTCACGTGAAACACTCGCTCTTTTGATTAATAGCGCCAAAACATTAAGACACAATCACCGAGCGCGGCTATAGGAGGGGAGCGCCTCCAACGGTGAACCGAGTTCTTCAGCAGCGCGTCGCGGCCAATAGGGATCCTTCAGAGCGGCACGGCCAACCTCAATGACATCGGCACGATGGGCAGCAAGAATTTCTTCGGCGTGCTGCGGCTCAGTAATGAGGCCAACCGCCGAAACCGGCAGGCCCGCTTCACGAACCTTAGTGGCATAGTCCACCTGATATTCAGGTCCAACCGGAATGTCGGCATGCACGTTGCCGCCGGTAGATACGTCAATCAGGTCGACCCCACGTTCACGCAGCTGCACAGCAAGGGTGACGGTGTCCTCGACATCCCAGGCTGGACGATCAAAGATCCAATCGGTGGCAGAGACACGCGCGATAAGCGGCATCTCCTCAGGGATGACGGCACGCACTGCGTCGACAACCTCAAGGGGAAGGCGCAAACGGCTTTCTAGGCTGCCGCCATAAGCGTCAGTACGCTGATTGCTTAACGGGCTCAAGAAGTTGTGCAGCAAGTAGCCATGCGCCATATGGAGCTCGATTGTGTCGAAGCCAGCCTCGACGCTGCGCTTTGCCGCGGCGGCAAAGTCTTCCACCACGCGCGCAATGTCGGCAGGAGCCATCTCCCGTGGAACCGCATAGTTGGGATAAGCGATGGGCGAGGGGCCTAGAGTTTCCCAGCCACCTTCGGAGACGGGGACGGAGCCGCGTGCATAGCCGGGCAACATCGGATAGGTGGAAGCCTTGCGCCCGGCATGGCCCAGCTGAATGCCGATGCGAGCATTAACGCTATGCGCGAAGTCGACGATTTCCTTCCACTTATCGCGCTGCTCATCAGTCCAGATACCGGCGCACTGCGGGGAGATGCGGCCTTCTGGGGAGACGGCGGTGGCCTCTACGATGCTGAGGCCAAAGCCGCCAACAGCATGTGAACCATATGCCAGGGCTGAGGTACGCCTTGTACTGCCTGATACTGGCACATCGGCGGCATCCACACGCGGTTGGGAAACTCGACGCCGCGCAAGGTTAGCGGAGTAAATAGCTTAGTCATGATCACATGCTACCGATAGGATTTGTTCATGACTTCGCGCCTCAAGAAGATAGATCCGCTCATCTTGCTCATCGTCTCCGCGGTAATAGTCGCTATTATTTTCCCAGCCAGGGGAGGATTTGCCGCAGTCTTCGACTCGTTAACGAACATCGTTATTGCGCTGCTATTCTTCCTCTATGGTGCTCGTCTTTCTACTGCGGAGGCACTGGCAGGCCTGAAGAATTGGCGCTTACATTTAACGATCTTGGCTTTTACTTTCGTGGCCTATCCGTTGCTGGGATTAGCACTTCGCCCACTTACGGCATTCATTTCACAGGACATGTATCTGGGCATCCTGTTCCTGACGCTGGTGCCATCAACAGTGCAATCCTCGGTGGCCTTTACCTCGGTGGCGAAAGGAAATGTCGCGGGAGCCATCGTGTCTGCCTCGGCCTCAAACCTAGTCGGAGTCGTCCTAACTCCTTTGTTAGTCATGGCGCTGATGGGCGCGGGAGATGGCATATCGGTAGACGGGGGAGTCTTCCTGGAGATCAGTCTGCTTCTGCTTGCACCTTTCGTTTTAGGTCAACTCACGCGTCGCTGGGTAAAGGACTTTGCCGCTAACAAAGGCACAAAGATCGTCGACCGTGGTTCGATCACGATGGTGGTTTATGGCGCCTTCTCCAAGGGAGTGGTCGACGGCATCTGGGGCTCAATCAAGATCTGGGAGCTGGTGTTCCTCGTGGCGCTTTCCATCGCGATGGTGGCCTTCATGCTGTGGCTAACGCGCATAATAAGCTCCCACATCGGGTTCGGGCGCGAGGACGTCATCGCCATCGAATTCTGTGGTTCCAAGAAGTCTCTCGCCACCGGGCTGCCCATGGCGTCAGTTATCTTCGCGGCAGGTGGGACCTCACTGGGGCTTTTGATCCTGCCGCTGATGATCTACCACCAGGTTCAGCTGATGATCTGCTCCTGGCTGGCTGCCCGGTATGCTGGGCAGTCATGAGCACCCTGATGTACATCCGCACCACCATGGAGGTCCCGGGCGTCGGTTCCGCCATTCACGTAGCGGAAATGGAAGAAGTAGACGCCGAGACCTGCACCATGCTGCGCATGATTGCGCTCGCGCCAAACGACGCCGTGGCAGGCGCCGCCACCCCAAATAAATCGGTGGGAAACGCCGACATCCCGCAATCCACGGTGCCGCACCCAAACACCTACGACAATTACCCGAATATCAGCGCGGAGCATGTCTCCGAAGAGGATTTCACGGCACTGTGGACCGAGGCCTTGGCGCTCTACGGAGACCTATAGGACGCTTCGGCGTGGAAGCGTTAGAAGACGAAGTTAACTAAAAGCACGTAAGCGGCAGTTCCGCCGAAGATCGAGAAAGCGGAGCTCTTTCGCCACCAGTGCAGCCCGGCAGTAATCGCCACACCAATCAAGGCGGCGAGGATTCCGCCGGGCGCTTCTTTTTGTCCGTAGACGGTATAAACCACCAGCACGGTCATAACGCCCACCGGCATGGTCATACCGAGTAGGCCGATGAACTGACTGCCTTTCAGCGCCTTGATGAAGGAAAAGGGCAGCTCACGCAACAGCAGAGTAACGACGCAGATTGGCAACAACACCGCCGCTACCATGGACAGACTTACGCCTGCTGGCATTAACGCTCACCCCTTCGCAGAATCATTGCGGTATCCAGACGCGGAGAGAAGTGACGCATCAACAGCAGCAAGAAATAGGCTGCCAGTGCGACCATGAGAACCTGCCCAGGAAACAGCACCGCGGAAAGAATGCCACACACTGCTGCGGAAAGCGGCAGAGAGTAATCCTTGTTGTTTTGGAAGGCATCCATGGTCAGGACGACGAAGAGCGCCACGAGGGCGAATTCGAGGCCCTTGATATCCGCGGGGATAACCTGGCCGGCAAGAGCGCCAACGATTCCGCTGCACACCCAGGAGGACTGAATCAGGCCCTGAATAGTAAGGATGTGTGGGCCGCTAACTTCCTCATCCTTGGGCTTGGAGGAAACGATGGCATAGGCTTCGTCGGTTAGCGCATAAGTGGCATAGGCGCGGCCCAGACGACTGTGGATGTTATCTCGTGGGAATGTAAGCCCGTAGAAAATATGGCGGAAGTTAACCATGAAACCAGTGACCAACGAGGCAATTGCACTAGTGCCTGCCGTAACCATATTGATGGCGAGGAACTCCATCGAACCCGCATAAATAACGGTGGAAAAGATGGGAGCCCACCACCAGTCGTAGCCGGTTTGCACAATCAGGATTCCGAACGCGAGTCCAAGCGGTACGAGTCCTAAGGCTACCGGCGCAGTATCTTTCAGACCTTTAAGAATCTCCTCACGCATGCGCAAATACTAGATCATTAGTTGTCATTAATATTCGCCGGGTATGTGGAATACAAAGGCAGCGGCATAGGCTGACGCTTCATAACATCGCCCCACAGGTCAGCGGCACCGGGAGTGAGCACGTCTTGCGCAAGCGCCGGAGCAACATACCAGTCGCCGCGATCAATTTCTTCCGATAATTGGCCAGGGCCCCACTCCGCGTAGCCGGCGAAGAAACGCGCGCCGTCGACAAGCTCAGCGATCTCCTCGGGCTCGGCACGCAGATCCACGTGCACCAGGCGCGGGGCAAGCTTATTGAGCTGTGGCTCCTGCTCGATGCGCACGCCCTGCTTAGTCATGCCAAGCGCTATGACGGATTGCTGATTCATCGGGCCACCGATGTAGAGCGCCTGCGGCTTAGCCACGAGGGGCAGCCACTCAGGAAGCACGTTGAACACGGCCACTTCGGAGCGCTTGGTCAGATCGACGCCGAAGGTCATCACGTCGTTGTGCTCGATCACCAAGATCACCGAGCGAGCGAATTCAGGAGAAAGCATGCCCGGTGCAGCGATCAAAAGCTGGCCGGGGGCGGGCTCGTTGCGCTCTAGGGCGTTGAAAAGTCTATCGGCATACATTACTTACCTAGACTCCCACCACTGACGCAGCTTCGCAATAGCAACCTCGCGCCCCAGCGGGCCTTCCTCCAAGCGCAATTCCTTAAGATAAGACCAAGCTTGGCCAACCTCCGGCCCGGGCTGCAGGCCGAGGATCTCCATGATCTCGTTGCCGTCGAGATCCGGACGCACCTTGGCCAGATCTTCCTTCTTAGCGATCTCCGCGATGCGTTCTTCCAAGTGATCGTAAGTGCGCTGCAGGCGGCGAGCCTTCTTTTCGTTGCGGGTAGTGCAATCGGCGCGCACGATCTTGTGCAGGCGAGGAAGGAGATCGCCCGCGTCGGTGACGTAGCGGCGCACGGCGGAGTCGGTCCATTGGCCTTCACCAAAGCCATGGAAGCGCATGTGCAGGTAGACCAGCTGGCCGATGGCCTCGGTGGTGGCCTTGGGGTACTTCAACTTGCGCAGGCGCTTGCGCACCAGCTTCGCGCCGACGACCTCGTGGTGATGGAAGGTCACCTTGCCGTTGGTGGTATCTCGGGTATCGGGCTTGCCGACGTCGTGAAGCAAGGCTGCCCAGCGCAGGATAAGGTCCGGCTCTTCCTCCTGATCGATGGCCTGCCGCAGCACGGTCAGCGAGTGGACATAGACGTCCTTGTGCTGTGCATGCTCATCGGGCGCCATACGCAACGCCGGGATCTCGGGGAAAACATGATCTAGGATTCCGGTATCAACGAGCAGGTCAATGCCCGTTTCCGGGCGCTTGCCCAGGATCAGCTTATCCAGCTCTACCTGCACGCGTTCGACGGTGATACGGCGGATCTCGCCGGCCATTTCTTCCATCGCGGCCTTGACGCGATCTGCCACCTGGAATTCCAGCTGCGAGGCAAAGCGCGCAGCACGCAGCATCCGCAGCGGGTCATCGTGGAAAGAGATCTCCGGTTTATCAGGAGTATCGAGGATCTTGTTTTGCAGATCGCTTAGGCCACCCATCGGGTCGTGGAACTCAAATCCATCTTCCTTGAGCTCGATGGCCATAGCGTTGACCTTGAAGTCGCGGCGGACCAGATCGCCTTCGAGGGTGTCGCCGAAGACTACCTCGGGGTTACGGGAATCCCCATCATAGGAATCGGAGCGGAAAGTGGTGATCTCGATCTGCTGGCCTTTATAGACGGCCGATACAGTGCCGAAGTCGATGCCGGTATCCCAGACCTTTTCGGCCCAGCCTTCCAAGATCTCCTGGACCACCTCGGGACGCGCATCCGTGGTGAAGTCAAGATCGTGGCCGAGGCGCGACAACAACGCGTCACGCACAGAGCCGCCGACTAGATAGAGCCGGTTTCCGCGAACACGAAATTGCTCTGCGAGGCCACTGAGCGAGGCTAGAGTCTTTTCAACGCCGTTTAGCTGAGTGTCCTGAAAATTCACGGGTGTGAGTCTACTACGATTAACCAGGATGACTAAGCACGAACAAGGCTCGGGCAGACGGCGTCGCCGCCGCCGTCCGGAAAGACGCCCCCAGCGCAGCTCCGCCACGCACATGACCACGCGTGACGAGACTTCCGCAGGCGGACTTGTCGTGTCCGGACTCGCCGAAGCCGTCGATGGGGACCAGGTAGATCTGTCCCGTATCTATGTGGCGCTCATCGGGCGCCTCGACCGCCGCGGCCGCCTGCTGTGGTCCATGCCGAAGGGGCACGTGGAAAACGGCGAGGACAAAAACGTCACCGCTGAGCGTGAGGTCTGGGAAGAAACGGGTATTCACGGCAAGGTCTTCGCGGATCTTGGAATGATTGATTACTGGTTCGTCTCTGAGGGCGTGCGCATCCACAAGACGGTGCATCACCACCTGCTGCGCTTTGTCGACGGCGTCTTGAACGACGAGGACCCAGAAGTCACCGAGGTCTCCTGGATCCCGGTCTCGGAGCTCATCGAGCACCTGGCTTATGCCGATGAACGCAAGCTGGCGCGCATCGCGCACGATCTGCTGCCGGATCTGGCCCGAAAGGAAGCCGCCGCAGGAAAGGCGACCCCACGGTGAAGCGGCTGGCAGCACTGATCCTCGCGGGAGCATTGGCTGCCCCGATTCCTGCGCAGGCGCAGACCACGCAGACCACGTCGTCGGGCACGCTCGACTTCGACATGCTCACCGAGTCAACCGAAGACGGAGTCATGTCCGCGACCTTCCGGATCCATAATCCGACGGAAGAAGAGATCGAGGATCTGCAGATAACGAGTCGGCGCAGCGATGCCATTTCGACCACTGCGCAGGCCCAGGAAGAGCTGGCGGCGGGCACCTACCCGTACTACGGGGCGTCGACAAGCGCAGGCAGCATTGGCCCAGGGGATACCAAGGAAGTGACGATCAAAGCACCGCTTTCTTTGGGGCAGGAGCCCACGCTCGCAATGACGGAGCCGGGCAATTCCCCGCTGCTTTTCACGCTGACGGGTACCCAGGATGGGCAAGCCAATAGCTTTGCCGAGGAGCGCATGATCTTTGATTTCAATGCGCCGGTGGAAAATCGTCACGCCCTGACGCTGATCTACCCGATCACCGCGGACATAAACATCGTGCCTGGTGAGACCGGGGGAGAGTCCCTCATCTTGAGCGATGATCATCTGGCCGAAGAGCTGCGTGAGGGCGGCCGGCTGGATAAGTTGCTGGACTCCTACCTGGATCATGATTTAAAGGGTGCGGGCTGCGTGGCTTTGGATCCTGCGCTGGTGGATACGGTGAACCGCATGGCCGATGGTTATACGGTCAATTCCACGCGTCCTTCAATTGCGGAGCGCCCCAAACGCCTGCGCGACTCTTGGTTTAGGGATAAATCCGAAGAGCGCGGCGAGAAGGGCAGCGGTTCCGCGGATGCGAAGGCGTGGATTGAGCGCCTCAAGCAGATCGATTGCACGATGGCGCTGCCGTGGGGCAACACCGATATCAATGCGGTAGCCCACATTAATAATCAGTTCTTGACTAATGAGGCGATCGACCGCCACTTCGATGATCTGCTGGGCAAGCCGACGTCGACGCTGCTGCTTCCCGACGCCGGGTATGTCACCCAGGAGTTTTCACGCCCGGCTCTGGTGGCCGATAACACCGGCTGGTCTGGTAAAGCTGCAACTTTCAACGCCTCGCTGGGAGCGCTTCTGGATCCGAAGGCGGGCTACGGCAACCCGTATCTGCGCCACGATGAGGCAGAGAACTCTGCGCTGGCTGAGGCGCTGAGCAGCGCGGCATCGCTAAGCATTGCGGCAAGTGAAGAAGATGTGGTGGCCAAGCTGCCCAATAACCTGAGCCCGGAAAAAGGCCAGAAGGTGCTCGAGACCGCGGCGCGGCTCATCGAGCATGACAAGGTGCAGCCGCGCCCAGTGACGCAGCTGCCGTTGGAGGAGACTGAACGCCCGTCGGGCTCGCCTTATGAGGATGAAAATGCCTACAGCGACACGGATATCGTGCGCGTGGAGCAGCAGGCGCGTTATACGGATGCGCTGACCAACATCATGGTCAACGACCCGGCGATTGCGATGACGCGCTATGAGTTTACGCTGCCGCTGCGCCGCGACCTGCTGTTGGCGCTGTCCCGGGACTTTGATTACCGCCTGTCCAAGCAATCTGAGATGCTGCGCACTCTGCGTTCTTCGGTGTCGCTGATCCCACCGGGCAACGTCTATACCCGCGTCTCGGATTCATCGCCGCTGCTCATCGTGGCGGAAAATGGACTGCCGCTGCCTGTCGACGCCTCGCTTATCTATGAGTCCGACGACGCATCTCTCAACACTCCGTCGCGCGTGCGCATCCCAGCAAAGGGTTCCATTACGGTAACCATGACCGCAGATATGCCGGACGTCGACCGAACAGACATCAGCTTGTGGTTGGCCACGCCTAACCAGCAGACCATCTCCGAGCCGATAAATATCGCTGTTCAGACTCGTGCCGGTATCGTAAGCGTGTACGGAGTCGGCGCCATTGCCGCTCTTGCTCTCATTTTGACCCTGCTCTTTCGGCTGGGCCGTAGAAAAAGAAAAGTTCGAAAAAGAGATAGTTAGTTCCTTTTATGACTAATGAATATGGCTCCCGCCGTCGCATCGTGACGCCGACGCCACCGGCACCTGTGCCGGAGAAACGGATCGAACCCGTCCAGGTCGTTCCGGAAGAAGACAAGTCGACGCTGCGTGGCTCTCACCACGAGCAGGAGGCAGACTCCAATAGCTCGATTGTCCGCGCGACAGGCACCATGGCGATTGCCACGCTATTTTCGCGCATCACTGGCTTCCTGCGTCAGATGCTCATTGGCGCAACCCTCGGCGAAGTAGTCGGAACTGCCTTCGGTACGGCAAACCAGATCCCTAACCTCATTACTGAGATTGTCCTGGGCGCCGTGCTGACTTCTTTGGTGGTTCCAGTTTTGGTTCGAGCCGAAAAGGAAGACTCGGATAACGGCAGAACCTTCGTGAGAAGGCTGTTTACCCTGGCGATGTCGATACTTGCGGTGGTGACGATTTTGTCGATCGTTTTCGCGCCACTGATTACCAGATTGATGGTCCCGGAAGACAGTAAAGTTAATGCCTTCCAGGCCACGTCGATGGCGTATCTGTTGCTTCCACAGATCCTCTTCTATGGTCTATTCGCGCTCTTCCAGGCGATCCTGAATACGAAAAATGTATTCGGGCCGGGCGCTTGGGCGCCGGTTATCAACAACGTCATTTCCATTACGGTGCTGTTGATGTACCGCTTGCTGCCGGGCGAGCTGGATCCGACGGCAGCTTCCCCCGTGACAGATAAGCACGTCATCTTGCTTGGCTTGGGCACCACGTTGGGCGTGGTAGTCCAGTGCCTCATCTTGGTTCCCTATCTGGTTAAGGCCAAGATCGATCTGCGCCCGAAGTGGGGAATCGATCATCGCATCAAGCAGTTCGGCGGAATGGCGTTGGCGATTATTGTCTACGTTGCCATTTCCCAGGCCGGCTACATTGTCACTTCCCAGGTGGCTTCCTACGCCGACCACGGCGCGATGTTGGTCTATCAGAACGCATGGCTAATGCTGCAGGTGCCTTATGGCGTCATCGGCGTCACGCTGCTGACCGCCATCATGCCGCGGCTTTCGCGCAACGCAGCGAACGGCGATGTCGAAGCCGTGGTGCGCGATCTCACGCTGGGTTCGAAGCTGACGCTTATCGCTCTTATTCCGATCGTCATCTTCATGACCGGCTTCGGTATTCCAATCGCCCGCGCGCTGTTCCAATACGGCGCTTATGGCGCATCGAGCGCAGAGCAGCTCGGCCTGACTATTAGCTTCTCCGCGTTCACGCTCATTCCTTATGCGCTCGTGCTGTTGCACCTGCGCGTCTTCTACGCCCGTGAGGAAACCTGGACGCCGACCTTCATCATCGCCGGCATTACGGCCACCAAGATTGCGCTGACCCTGCTTGCTCCGATGGTCGCTGACTCCACCGACCGCGTGGTCATCCTGCTGGGTACCGCGAACGGCTTCGGCTTCCTCTCCGGTGCGGTTATCGGCGGCTTCCTGCTTAAGCGCAAGCTGGGCAGCCTGGGCGGCCGCGAACTGCGCACCACCGTCATCTGGTCCACCCTGGCCGGTGGCATTGGCTTGCTCGCAGCAACCGCCCTCCACTGGTGCTTCAACCGCGTCTTGCCGGACAGCATTCCTTCCATCGTCTACTTGCTCGAAGTAGCGTTTCTGGGCGTTGTATTCGTGGTCGTGGCCGGCATCGTGCTTTCGCGTTCCGGCTTGCCAGAAGTCATCAACTTGGGCCGCCAGCTGCAGCGCATTCCGGGCATGTCGAAGATCATCAAGATCGAGCACGCCGAAGCCATCGAGATCGAAGAACCGGAGGTGCGAGAGATTCAGCCGGTCTACACGGCAGACGCATTCAACTCCTCGCCGGTTCCGCCACCGATGTCTGCTGGCATTGTCCGCGGCCCGAGCCTGGTGCCGGGCGCTCCGGTCTCTGATGGCCGCTTCCGCTTGTTGAAAGACTACGGCTCCGTCCCCGGTGCCCGCTTCTGGAAGGCCCGCGAACAGTCCTCTGGCAGGCTCGTCTCTCTGACTTTCGTGGACACCACTGGTGAGGCTCCGCTGGCACCGGCCACCCCGGCGGTAGCTGCCCGCCGCTCGGCTGAGATCTCCCGCAATACCCGCAAGCTCAGCGAGCTTCATCTTTCGGCGATTGCATCAAACATCAAGATCCTGTCCTATCGTCAGGGCTGCCTCGTAGTGGCTGACTGGATTGAGGGCACGCCGTTGAAGACGGTTGCAGAAGACCACAACCTGGATCCAAAGGCCGTCGCACGTGCTCTGGCTCCGCTGGTTGCTGATATCGCTACGGCCCACGAAAACGGCTTGGTGTTGGGTCTGGATAACCGCAGCCGCGTGCAGATCGGTACCGACGGCGTCGCAAAGCTGGCTTTCCCCGCTGTGCTGGAGCGCAACACGGAAGAAACCGACCTCGATGGAATCAACTCCACGATCACGTTGTTGACCGAGGCCGCGGGTTCCAGCGAGCTGCAAGAAATTGCCGATTCCGAAGACGGACTGGCCGAGCGCGCGCAGAAGCTTGAGGAGTTCGCCAAGGAGGACGCGGAGCTCGAAGGCGAGGGCGAAGCACCTGAGGTCCACAAGCTCGACGTTCCGGAAGAAAAGGTTGAACAACCAGAGGCCATCCCAGGCTTCGGCGGCCGCGGCTACTCGGGATCGGGCGCGATTGTGCTGGGCGTCTTTGCCACGGTCTTCGTGGTGTTGATGGCGGCGCTGACGGCGTGGATCATGTCCCTGGTGGGCGATGACTCGCCAGTGTCGAAGCCTTCGACTTCGGTAACGAGCTTCCCGAATACGCCGCCCGTGTTGCTGAAGGAAAAGGAAGCCTTCACGGTTCCGGATAATAAGCCGCAGAAGGCGCTCATTGATGGCAAGACAGCTGACCGCGTCAACGTGGAGGAAGGCGCGCTGGTCACCCTTGAGAAGAAAACGCAGTTGCACGTGCTGCAGCTGAGCCAGTACGGCGCCACGGGAAACAAGTTCACGATTTATGGCGTCGACATGGCCGACTTCGATCCGCAGGACCCGGAGGGCACCGAGCTGGCCGAAGGTAAGCTGAGCTCTTCCAAGCAGGACATCGAATTAGAGAAGGTCCAGGAGGGCTTCGACGGCGTGCTCATCATGTTTGACGGCAAGACGGCCGTCTCAGAGATGCAAGTCGTTGGATTGCCATAATTTTATTCACGATTCAATAGCGCCATCATGCCTGCTTAGGCATGGTGGCGTTTGTCTTTGAAAATAGTAGTTTTACTTAAACCGTTGACTATTTCAAGACGACAACTAGAATCAATGTTGTCACATCAACAAAAGCGAAACTTTTTAGGAGAACACCATGTTCGCAGGCACTTACGCAATCGACCCAGCACACTCCACCATCGGCTTCGTAGCTCGCCACGCAATGGTCACCAAGACCTGCGGCAAGTTCGACGAGTTCGAGGGCACCATCACCGTCGCTGAGAACATCGCTGATTCCAAGGCGGAGGCCACCATCAAGGCCGCTTCCATCAACACCGGCAACGAGGACCGCGACGCACACGTTAAGGGCGATGACTTCTTCAGCGCCGAGCAGTACCCAGAGCTGACCTTTAGCGCTACCTCCTTTGACGTTGACGAAACTGGCAACGGCACCGTTACAGGTGACCTCCCCATCAAGGGCACCACCAAGCCGGTCACCCTGAACGTCGAGGCAGAGGGCCTGGCAGAGGATCCATTCGGCAACACCCGCTTCGGCTTCGAGGCAACCACCAAGATCAACCGCACCGACTTCGGCATCGACTTCAACGCACCGCTGAAGACCGGCGGCGTGCTGGTCTCCGAGGAGATCAAGATCGAGCTCGAGATCTCCGCCATCAAGCAGTAAGAAATTTGCGGCCAAATTTGGCCCGGCTAGCAGCCATAAACCCCATCACCGATAACGCGCCCAAAGTGCGGTCGATGTTGGGGTTTAGTCATGCGCCCACAATGCTCTCCCGCAAGGTTCCCCCACAAGGTCCTTGCACCCGCCAAGCCGAAACAATCAGACCAAGCAGATAAAAACGGAGTCGCGGGGCACGGCAATCCCTAAAATAAGCGACATGGCTAACACGACCTCCCGCAAAACCGCGAACCTCACACAGGCTGAAGCGCAGGCCCGCAGTGCGGCGCTGCAGATTTCCGCTTATCACTTGCACCTTGATGTCAACAGCGCGCCTACCTCGGCGGAGACATTTGAGGTAACTTCCCGCATCACCTTTACGACTAACGCACCTGAGACCTTCGTGGATTACTTGGGCGATAAGGTCCGTTCCGTGCGGCTAAACGGCACGGAGGTGGAAAATACCTTTGATGGTGGGCGCATCTACCTGCGCGATCTTCCGGTAGGCGAGGAGATCAGCGTGGAGATCACGGGCTCCTCACGCTATTCGCGCACCGGTCAGGGCCTGCACCGCATGCAGGATCAGGCCGATGGGAATACCTACCTTTACTCGCACCTTGAGCCTTCCGACGCCCGCCGCATCTTCCCATGCTTCGATCAGCCGGATCTCAAGGCGAATTTCACGGTAACGTTGAGCGGCCCAACAGGCTGGCAGCTGCTTTCGAACCAGCCGGAGGAAAACCGCAGCGAGTCCGGCGATTCCGTGAGCGTCACCTTCGCATCCACTCCGCTGCTTTCTACCTACCTGACCTCCTTTGCCGCAGGGCCCTACGTGTCCAAGCAGCGCACTTGGAACGCGCCGGATGGCACCCTAAGCGCGCAGCTGCGCGCCTTCGCACGTGCGTCGATGGAACAGTACCTCGACGATGAGATCCTAGAAATCACTGCACAAGGCATGGATTTCTTCCACCAGGCGTACAAGTTCCCGTATCCGTGGGGCAAGTACGATTCCATCTTTGTGCCGGAGTACAACCTGGGTGCGATGGAGAATCCGGGCCTGGTGACCTTCCCCGAGACCTACCTCTTCCGCTCCCAGGCCACCCGTGCCCAGCATGCGGGCCGCACCAACACGATCCTGCACGAGATGTCGCACATGTGGTTCGGCGATCTCGTGACACCGAAGTGGTGGGATGATCTCTGGCTCAAAGAGTCATTCGCGGAGTTCATGGGAGCGGATTCCTCCGTCGAGGCCACCGAATACACCGAGGCGTGGGCGAACTTCGCAGGCCAGCGCAAGAACTGGGCTTACCTGCAGGATCAGCTGCCCACCACGCACCCCATCAAGGCCGATATCCCAGACGTGGATGCCGCGCGCCAAAACTTCGACGGCATCACCTATGCCAAGGGCGCTTCCGTACTCAAGCAATTGGTGCACTACGTCGGCCGTGAGAACTTCTATGCGGGCGCGCAGGACTACTTCCAGGCCCATGCTTTCGGCGCTGCGACCTTCGATGATCTCCTGGATGCGCTGAAAAACCACACCGAGCGCGATCTCGACGCGTGGTCTGCAGCATGGCTCAAGACCTGGGGTCCAGACACCCTGACCCCGCAGCTGCACGTAGAAGGAGAAAAAATCACGGAGTTGGCCGTGCTCGCCGAGGCCGAGGATGAGACACGTCCGCACCGCCTCAACGCCGCGCTTTTCGACGCCGATCTCAACAAGTACGCGGTCCTCGACGTCGATGTCGCCGGCCCGCGCACCATTGTCGATGCCGCCTCTGGCCTGGCAGCACCCGCATTGCTGCTGCTTAACGATGGCGACCACACCTATGCCAAGGTGCGCTTCGACGAAACCTCGCTTGCCACCATCCAAGACAAGCTCTCTGCGATTGAGGATGAGCTTTCCCGCGCCGTCATCTGGACCTCCCTGTGGAACCTCACGCGCGATGGCGAATGGCCGGCTCAAAACTACGTCGACACCGTACTGCGGCACGCAGTAGGGGAGTCACCGTCACTGCTGGCCACGGCCCTGAACAATGCGCAGTACGCCGTTAGCCATTACCTGCCGGAATCACCCGACTTTGCCAACCACATTTGGCAGCTGCTGCAGGACGCAGAAAAAGGTACCGATACCCACCTGCTGCTCACGCGCGCGGCCATCGCGGCGCTCGGTGACAGCCCGAAGGACACCAACGAGCGCCTGCGTGCAGTGCTTGACGACGCCACGGATCCCGATATTCGCTGGGCCGCGCTGCGTGCGCTCGCAGCCCGTGAGGCAGTGACGAAGGAGGAGCTGGAAGAAGAAAAGCAGCGCGATAACACGCTGACCGGTGCAGCGGCGTACCTCGGCGTATCCCGTTCCTTCCCAGGGGACAAGCGCGAGGTCTTTGATATGGTCCTGCGACCTGGCGCTTACTCGAATGCCGAGGTCGATTCCCTGCTGGCCGCTTTCAACGCGCCACGTTCGAAGCAGCTCACCGAGCCTTTCGCCGAAGAGTTCTTCACGGTCTTGGACAAGATCTGGCAGGAGCATCCGATCGAAATCGCCAACCGTCTCGTCCGTGGGCTCTACCCAGAGCTGCCTATGGCAGACGCCGCGACAGACGAGTTCCTGCGCATTGAGCGCCCACGTGCCCTGCGCCGCGTGCTGCTCGAATGCCAGGATCACTTGCGCCGCACGCTGCGGGTCAAAAGTGGTCAATAGGAAAGACACAGTTCGCTAGCGCGACTAGATTCCCCTCGGTTAAAACAGGTTCACATACTTGTTGATCCGGGGGGGAATCTACATGTCTGAACGCAGTGATCATGAATTGGTTGAGGCTTTCATCGAGGGGGATAACAAAGCCTTTTCCGTCATAGTAGAAAGGCACCGCGCCCGCCTTACAACTGTGGCGCGCCGTTATACGCACAACGACACCGATGCGCAGGACGTCGTCCAGGAAGCCCTGCTTCGCGCCAGCTGCAATCTGCACAAGTACCGGCGCAAGTCAGCGCTTTCTACTTGGCTGCATCGACTGGTCATGAATTGTGGTTATGACTACGTTAAGCATCGCTCCAACCAGCAAAATTCTTCTCTCGATGTGGACTTCATCGATGATGACCGCAACCATCTGCTTGCGCATAACCCGAACGAGTTCTTGGATGACAAACTGGCAGTCCGCGAAGCCCTAGAGCTGCTGCGCCAAGACCAGCGCGACGCCCTGTATTGGACCGACATTGAAGGCTATGGCATCGCCGAAGTCGCCG
The DNA here is from genome assembly GCF_001810285.1 of Corynebacterium sp. HMSC071F07. Taxonomy (NCBI): domain Bacteria; kingdom Bacillati; phylum Actinomycetota; class Actinomycetes; order Mycobacteriales; family Corynebacteriaceae; genus Corynebacterium; species Corynebacterium sp. HMSC071F07. The sequence goes on along the minus strand of NZ_KV800694.1, from coordinate 208,469 downwards.
CAGCGCAGGGAGTAGCGCCAGGTACTATCAAATCCCGTAGAGCCCGCGCACGTAGCGTGTTACGCAAGGCCATGGCCTAAATAAGGAAATAAGCCTGCGATATTTAGCGTTGCAGGACAGGTCACGTTTAAGCATCAACCCCGTTTCTGATACCCGAATTTAACCATGGCGCGGGTAGGATTTGTGGGGTTAATCCAGCAAAACATTGCAAGGGAGTTTTTAATGACCGTCCACGATGTCGCCATCGTAGGCTCCGGCCCTGCCGGTTACACCGCGGCGCTTTACGCCGCACGCGCTGAACTGAAGCCGATCGTCTTCGAGGGCTTCGAGTACGGCGGCGAACTCATGAACACCACCGAGGTGGAGAACTACCCAGGCTTCCAGAAAGGCATCATGGGCCCAGAGCTCATGGAAGAAATGCGTTCCCAGGCCATCCGCTTCGGCGCGGACCTGCGCATGGAAGTTGTTGACTCTGTCGAGCTGGCAGGGAATATCAAGAAGCTGCACGTTGGAGACGAGGTCTTCGAAGCTCGAACCGTCATTCTTGCCACCGGCGCAGCACCGCGTTACCTGGGCATCCCGGGTGAGGCCGAGCTAGCTGGCCGCGGCGTTTCTGCCTGCGCTACCTGTGACGGCTTCTTCTTCAAGGGCCACAACATCGCCGTCGTTGGCGGTGGTGACTCTGCAATGGAAGAGGCAACCTTCCTCACCAAGTTCGCAGAGACCGTAACCATCATTCACCGCTCCGAGAACTTCCGAGCTTCCAAGATCATGCTGGAGCGCGCAAAGGCCAATCCACAGATCAAGTGGGCTACCAACAAGACCGTAGAGCGCGTTCTCGAGGGCGAGGGCAAGGTTGCCGGCCTGGAGATCAAGGACGCCATCACCGGTGAGGTCTCCACACTGGACGTCACCGCGATGTTCGTTGCCATCGGCCACGATCCACGCTCCGCCTTCCTGGAAGGCCAGGTTGAGCTCAACGAGGGCGGCTACGTCGTCGTTGAGCAGCCTTCCACCAAGACCAACCTGCCGGGCGTCTTCGCCTGCGGCGACTTGGTTGATGACCATTACCAGCAGGCTATTACTGCGGCAGGCTCCGGCTGCCGCGCAGCAATCGATGCGGAACACTTCCTCGCAGAAAGCGTTTAATAATCATGAGCAACGTAACAAGCGTAACCACGGATACTTTCCGTACTGACGTCGTTGAGGCTTCGGCTTCCAAGCCTGTCGTCGTGGACTTCTGGGCTGAATGGTGTGGTCCATGCAAGAAGCTTTCCCCGATTTTGGATGAAGTTGCCAGCGAGTTGGGCGAGGATGTTTCCGTCGTAAAGGTTAATGTCGACGAGGAGCGCACTCTGGGCGGCATGTTCCAGATCATGTCGATTCCTTCTGTGCTGATCTTCCGCAACGGCGAGAAGGTCGACGAATTTGTCGGCCTGCGTTCCAAGTCAGACATCGTGGCACAAATTCAAAAGCAGCTTTAACTGGTAGCCTTATTCACATGCGTCACAGGGCGCACAGTTTTAACACGAGAAAAGGGGTAGGTGTGAATCGCGTTCTGCAGGTCGGTGACCAAAGTGTCCGCGTCGCCGAAGCACGTGCAACCCTCGCCCGTCTCGGCCTCATGAAGGATTACCGAGGCGCACTGTCCGATTGGAAGCAACAAAAGTATTCCGAGACGGAAAA
>NZ_KV800694.1:199619-206683 GCF_001810285.1 Corynebacterium sp. HMSC071F07 | reverse complement strand
AAAAGTATTCGACGCCGAACTCTCTGAGGTCATCAAGGCCTTTCAGCAGTCTCGCGGAATTGTTCCCACCGGCGTAATCGATGACCTTACCCTTCGTGAGCTGCGCCAGGCTTCTTATAGCTTGGGCGCGCGCGTACTCACGTACGAGCCGGGCAACGTTTTAGTTGGCGACGATGTCGCACAACTTCAGCAGCAACTTCAAGAACTCGGTTTCTACCAGAACCGAGTGGATGGCCACTTCGGTCCCGATACTCACGCCGCACTCATGGAATACCAACTCAACAGCGGTCTCCAAAAGGATGGCGTGTGTGGTCCGACCACGATCAACGCTCTTAATCTGCTGGGCCGCCGGATCACCGGCGGTTCCGCACACAACATCCAAGAGCGCGAGCGTGTCCGCAACGCCGGCCCACAGCTTGCAGGCAAGCGCGTCGTCATCGACCCTGCCTTAGGCGGTGCCGACAAGGGCATCAAGGTCAAGGGCCGCTTTGGTGACGTCACCGAAGAAGAGCTTCTGTGGGACTTGGCAGAGCGCGTGGTCGGACGCATGATTGCAGCGGGCATGGAAACCATCATCTCGCGTCCACGTACCGATAATCCTTCTGTCAAGGACCGTGCGGATCTGGCAAACGCCTTCGACGCCGATCTGGTTATTTCTTTGGCTTGTGACCGCTATCCAAACGAGAAGGCCAATGGCATTGCCACCTTCTACTTTGGTTCAGAGATCGGCAGCTCCTCGCTCATTGGTGAAACTCTTTCTGGTTTCATCCAGCGCGAGATCGTGGCTCGCACGCCACTGCAAAACTGCTGGAACCACGGCCGCACCTGGGATCTTTTGCGCCTGACGCAGATGCCAGTTGTCCAGGTTGTCTTGGGCTATCTCACCAACCCTGGTGACGTAGAAGTGCTTACTACGCCAGCCAAGCGCGATGATATTGCAGAAGCAATCGTGGTTTCTGTAAAGCGCCTCTACCTGCTCGATGATGACGATGCTGTCACCGGCACCTATAAGTTCTCGGAGTTGCTGCGCGCCGAGGAGGCTTAAGCCAAAGCTTTTGCTAGCAGATCTTCTACCGCAGCGGCCGAGAGCAGGTCGAAGGCTGGTGGGAGATCCAGGCGCAGCCGTGGAGTAACGGGGTGGTCTTGGACCACCATAAAACCCGCCGATTCTAAGGTTTCTACTGACAGAAGCCCGATGAAGGCGGGTTTTTCGCGTAATAGGAACTCTGCCTCTTTTGCGTCGCGGTAGCCAAAAGCTTCTACCGCGCTGAACTCACGCGAGGAAAGGTTCATAATCGCGGCGTCGAGAAGCACCGCTTCCAAGCCACGTGCCGCGCGATGGGATTTCACAAACAATGAGGACAGCAAAGCTGCGTCCTGGCTCACGGGTGCGGTAGGCAGCTTGGACGCCCCAGGCGCATAATCAGCGGGGCAGAAGAAGACCGTAGCCTCGTTGCCCACCGTTAGGCCACAGTCGCCGGCGCTTAGGAGCACAGCGGAAATCCACGCCTCTTTCTCGAAGGCGGGATCAGTTACCTCAGTATCAAGCTCCCAAAAGATGGAACGAGCCGCCAAGGGGTTGATTTCCACCCCTTCCTTGACTGACTCGACGAGCATTACTTGCCCTCGATGAGACCAAGGATGCGCTCGAAATCTTCCTGATCGCCAAATTCGACGACCATCTTGCCCTTGCGCTTGCCCATGGTGACGGTGACCTTGGTGTCGAAGCGGTCAGACAGGCGCTCTGCGGAATCGGTGAAGTACTGTGGCTGCGGGGCAGCAGGCTTCTTCTCCTGTGGCTTATCGCCCCTCTTGTACAGCGTAACCGCTTCCTCGGTGGCACGGACGGACAGGCCTTCTGCGATAATGCGGTTGGCGATGAGCTCCATGGCCTCAGCATCGGGCAGGCCCAGCAGGGCACGCGCATGGCCGCCGGATAAGGTGCCAGCAGCGACGCGCTTTTGCACGTTCACCGGGAGCTTGAGCAGGCGAATCATGTTGGTCACCTGCGGGCGGGAACGGCCGAGGCGATCAGCCAGCTCGTTCTGGGTGACGCCGAATTCCTCCAGCAACTGCTGGTAGGCGTGTGCCTCTTCCAATGGATTAAGCTGCACGCGGTGAATGTTTTCCAGCAAGGCATCGCGCAGGAGGTTGTCATCCTTGGTATCGCGGACGATGGCCGGAATGGTGGCAAGTCCCGCCTTGGAGGAAGCACGCCAACGACGCTCACCCATGATGAGCTCAAAGCCGCCCTCATCTGCCGGGCGCACGACGACCGGCTGGAGCAGACCGAACTCCTTGATGGAATGAACGAGTTCTGCGAGGCCTTCTTCGTCGAAGACGGTACGCGGCTGCTTTGGGTTAGGAATGATGTCACCGACCGCGATCTCGCGGTAGGTAGCGCCGATCACGGAAGGCTTTGCCTGACGCTTCTTATTAGCGCCCTGTGGAATGGTTGGCGCGCCCTTCACGCGGGGCTTATCACCAGCTGGACCGCCGGTAGCAGCGCCAAGGATGATATCTGCTGCATCGTTACCAAGGCGCGGCTTGCGGGATGGGGCGTCGGGGCCAGAAGGGATAAGTGCTGCAAGACCCTTGCCGAGGCCACCTTGCTTTTGTTCCGTCATGCTAAAACTTATCCTTCCAATTCAGCGAAAATCTCTGGGCTAACGCCGATGGCGCCAGTGGTGGGGTGCGGGCGGTAGTCACCGCGCGAATCGAGCTCGCGGGCCGCCGCCGAATAAGCCCTAGCACCGGTGGAAGAAGGATCATAGGAGATAACAGTCTTGCCGTAACCCGACGCCTCAGACACGCGCACCGAACGCGGAATTACATTACCAAGAACTACAGCGCCGAATTGTTCGCGTACTTCATGGGCAACTTGCTCTGCCAATTTGGTGCGGGCGTCATACATGGTGAGCAAAACGGCGGAAATATGTAGTTCCTCGTTGAGGTGCTCACGAATCATGGAGATGTTGCCCAGCAGCTGGCCCACGCCCTCCAGTGCGTAGTACTCGCACTGGATAGGAATGATGACCTCTTCGGCACAGGTCATGGCATTGATGGTCAAAAGGCCCAGCGAAGGCGGGCAATCAATGAAGACGTACTCGAAGCCGTGCTCTTCAAGGAAGCCGTTATGGAGTGCGTCATAAAGGCGGAACTCACGGCGTACCAGCGAGACCATTTCGATCTCCGCGCCAGCCAGATCAATGGTGGCGGGAATACAGAAGAGATTGGCGCTAGAAGGAGACGGCTGCATTGCTTGCTCCGCAGTGCGGTCTCCCAGCAAGACCTCGTAGCTCGAATCAGTGCCCGAGGTATGGGCAGCGCCCACCGCAGTTGAGGCATTGCCCTGCGGGTCCAGGTCGATCACCAACACTTTTTTGCCGGCCTCAGCGAGCGCCGCGGCTAGATTGACAGCCGACGTGGTCTTGCCAACGCCGCCTTTCTGGTTCGCGATGGTGATAAGACGTGGATTAGTCATGCCGTCTACTCTAGTTCACGCGCGGGACACGGATGATAGTCGTGCCCTTGATGGTGGTGACCTCGGCTTTACCTGCGCCAGCACGCTTTAGCTCAGCTGCGTCGCGCTCCAGCTCTTCATACACGGACTCGCCCTTCAAAGCGATCATCTCGCCGCCCACCTTGACCAATGGCAGCGACCACTTGGCAAGCTTGCCCAAGGGCGCGACGGCGCGAGAGGTCACGATGTCTGCACCCTTCACGGCCTTTTTCACTGGGCCTTCTTCGGCGCGGCCGCGGATGACGGTGACGTTATCTAGGTCCAGCAGCTCCTTGACCTCAGACAGGTAATTGGAGCGCTTTAGGAGCGGCTCGATCAGAGTGATATCAAGATCTGGGCGCGCAATGGCCAGCGGGATGCCTGGGAGGCCTGAGCCACTGCCGACGTCGATTACGCGGGCGCCTTCCGGCATGACATCGCCGATCACGGCACAGTTGAGAAGATGGCGCTCCCACAGGCGCGGGACTTCGCGCGGGCCTATAAAACCACGAATGGACCCGTCTGTAGCGAGCGAATCGTGGTAAGCCTGCGCGAGTGGCAGGCGGGAGCCAAATACTTCAGACGGGTCCAAATCGGACACTAGAAACTCCTGTTTTTAGTTGTTGTTTTTGCGCTGTTTCTTGGTGCGGTTGTCCTTCTTGCGCACACCTGGCTTCGGTGCGGAAGTGCGCTTGAGTTCTGCCTTGGCGGCTGCCTCTCGCTCCTCTTCCTCATCCATCTTCTTGTACACGATGCGAGTCTGGAAGAAGGTCCAGACGGTGTTGGCCAACATGTAGAACAGCAAGCCAATAGGCCAAATAGCACCGGAGAAGACCAGCATGCCTGGCATGACCCACAGCATCATCTTGTTCATGATTGCCATCTGCTGCTGCATCATCTCAGCGTTCTGGCCTTGCGGGGTCGGAGTCTTACCGGAAGCACGGCGTGCCTCCTGGCGGTTGAGCGACATACGGGCATTGAAGTGGGTCAAAACCGCAATGATGGCAATCAACGGAACGATGATGACCGCTGCCTGCGACGTCGTGATGCCCTGCTGATCCAGAATCGGCGAGTTCACGCGCAAGTTGGTAATCAGCGGAACGCCAAAGATCTTGGCGTCTAGGAACTGCTGCACCAATTCCGGCTTGAAGATGTAGTTCGCAGTGTTCGCGTTAGCCTCCACCGACATTGGCTCATCAGCTGGGTGACCGAAGCCACCCGCAGTGTGAATGGTGCGGTCGAAGGCGCGCAGAACATGGAACAGACCAATAAACATTGGGATCTGAGCGAAGATCGGCAGGCAGCCTGCCATCGGGCGAACGCCAGATTCCTTGTAGATGCGCTGCATCTCTTGCGCAGCCTTGGTTTGGTCATTCGCGTACTTGGTACGCAGCTCTTGGATTTGCGGCTGGATCTCCTGCATCTTGCGGGATGAGCGCAGCTGAGTGATGGTCGGCTTGACCATGATGGCCTTGAGCGTCCACGTCAGCAGGACAATCGAGAGAATCCACGTGATTCCCAAAGAAGGATCCATCACGAAGCTCAAAAGCCAGTGCCAGAACCACAAGACGGCCGAGATCGGCCAATAGATGATATTAAGCAAGGATAGTCCTCAGTTGTTGTTCGTGCCGGGTACGGGATCAAACCCGCCCGGATGCCAAGGGCCGCATTTGCAAACCCTAGCGATGGCCATGCCGGCGCCTTTGATAGCTCCGTGAACGGAGAGTGCTTCGAGGGCGTAGGCACTGCAAGTCGGTTCAAAACGACAGGTGGAAACCATCTTAAGGGGTGAGAAATACTTTTGGTAGAAGCGCACCGCTTTTACCATCGGTTTGCCGCACCCTTAGCTTCCGGGATTTCGGCACCGGAAGAATTTACATACCGCATTTACGCAGAGCCTTGCGGATGTCTTTTTCTAATTGCTCACTGCTCGCTGTGGCGCTTGCGGGAAGCGCGCGGATAACCAGATCTGCGGTCGGTGGAAGATCCGGAAAGAGGGACCTGCACACATGCCGAAGCCGCCGGGAGGTGCGGTGGCGAACCACTGCATTCCCGACGGCTTTTGAAACAACCAATCCGAACCTTGGGCCGGCGGCCGCAATATCGAATTTGGTGTCTTGGCTGGCGTTGTTACGAAAGTGCACAACAACCGTACGTGTACCGGCCCGCTTGCCGCCCTTGATCGTCCTGCGGAATTCCGCTGGCGAAGTGAGCTTATGCTGGGCTGGAAGCACGATTATGCCGACAGCTTTGCGCGGCCCTTCTTACGACGAGCTGCGACGATAGCGCGACCTGCACGGGTGCTCATGCGGGTGCGGAAGCCGTGCTTACGAGCGCGACGACGGTTGTTGGGCTGGAAGGTACGCTTACCCTTTGCCACGATTATCTCCTTGAAGTTGTGCGCGGAGCCCAGGGAAAATCATTCCCCCAGCTCCACTGATGAATGGATATGTGAGTAGTTAGCAACCCTTGGGAGTGGGTTCACACTCACGCGCAACGTCTTCTGTTGCGATAGACCATGACAGATTACGTGACGAATGCAGCCTTGAACAAATCGACACCCGGGTGTACCCAAAATTACAAAGATGTTTTTATCTGCAGCTAAAAGGCTACTTTGCGGGGTCAGAGCACATACGGCGGCTTGCATTTTAGGTTCACGCCATGCAAGCGCCGAAAAGCGTTAGACAGCCCCGCTAACTCGGCGGTAAAACTAAAGAATCGAATTCCACAGCCGTCCACAAGGTGTGAATAACTCTAAATCTCAGCTTTAGACTTTTTGTATTCCAGCAGGTAAATAGCCTAAAGTACCCGATTGATAGTTATCCACAGCCATCGACTAGGCTGTGGATAAACATTTGTTCCACATCTGTGGATAACTCTGTGGAGATCAAGGTCGTGCCGCAATTTTCGATGTGGATACGTCCGTGAAATTCACTGTAAATTTTTCTCCGTCCGAACTAGGGCCTTCTTCTGGGAAGGCCGCACAAGGTAGGCGCGTTGACTGATCAACAAGCGGTACTTAACGCCAACTGGCGAGCAGTAGTGGAAGATCTGCTCGCCCAATCTGAGAAACCCAACTCAGAGGTACCCAACTTCAACCACACGCAGCGACTGTATCTGCAGCTCGCGCGACCCATCATGATGATGGATGGCTACGCACTGCTGGCAGCACACAATGAAAAGGCCAAGGCAGTCATCGAAACCGATCTCGGCTCACACATCTCGCGTGCCCTTACCCGGCACCTGGGCAGGCCTTGCACGCTTGCTGTAACTCTGGCCAATCCGGTGGAAGAAGAAGCACCGCTTAACGACGCCCCGGCTCAAGCACCGCAGGCGCCGTCACCGCAGCAGTACCAGCCGCCACAGCAGGCTTGGCAGACCAGCCATGCCCCGGCGAGCTTGGATGAACTGGCTGATCATTACAACCAGCAACAGCAGCAATACCAGCCCCAGCACAATGCAGATGCCCGCATTCCGCGTGAGCAGCCGGCGCACGATCCCAATAGGGAAGAGTCGCTGAACCCAAAGCACACGTTTGAAAACTTCGTTATCGGTTCCTCCA
>NZ_KV800694.1:174357-199519 GCF_001810285.1 Corynebacterium sp. HMSC071F07 | reverse complement strand
CCGCTTTGCCAACGGCGCGGCGGTGGCCGTAGCGGAAAATCCAGCGCGTGCTTATAACCCACTGTTTATTTGGGGCGGCTCCGGCCTAGGCAAAACCCACCTGTTGCACGCCGCGGGCAACTACGCGCAGGTTCTGCATCCGGGTCTGCGCGTGAAGTACGTTTCTTCCGAGGAATTTACTAACGACTACATCAATTCTTTGCGCGATGACCGCCAGGAGTCCTTCAAGCGGCGTTATCGCAATCTGGACATCTTGATGGTTGATGACATTCAGTTCTTGGAGGGTAAGGAATCGACTCAGGAGGAGTTCTTCCATACCTTTAATGCACTGCATCAAGCCAATAAGCAAATCATTTTATCTTCTGACCGTCCGCCGAAGCAGCTGACCACCTTGGAGGATCGCCTGCGCACTCGCTTCGAAGGTGGTTTGATCACGGATATTCAGCCGCCAGATCTCGAGACCCGCATAGCCATCTTGATGAAGAAGGCAGCTGCGGACGGCACCGAAGTAGATCGATCTGTTCTAGAGCTCATCGCTTCGCGCTTCGAGTCTTCTATTCGCGAGCTTGAAGGCGCGCTGATTCGCGTTTCTGCTTATTCCTCTTTGGTTAACGAACCGATCAGCTTAGAGATGGCGGAGATCGCATTGCACGATCTCGCGCCCGATGCAGCGGGACGTGAAATTACGGCAACCGCGATCATGGAAGTAACAGCAGAGTTCTTCGACATCGACGTCGAGACCCTGCGTGGTGCGGGCAAGAAGCGCGCCGTCGCTCATGCCCGCCAGTTGGCTATGTATCTCTGCCGCGAGCTGACTGAGCTTTCCTTGCCGAAGATTGGTGATCAGTTCGGAGGCAAGGATCATACGACTGTCATTTATGCCGATCGCAAGATCCGTAAGGAAATGACAGAAAACCGCAATACCTACGATGAGATCCAGGCGCTGACGCAAAGGATCAAGAACCACAGCCGTTCTTAAAACGCTTTCTGCAGCTAGAAATATAACCCGCCACCTGCACTTAGGTGGCGGGTTATTTTTATCCACAGCGTTATTCACATCTGTGTAATTTCATTGTTGTAATTCATAGATCTTCGACACATTTTTGTTTTTCACAAAGCATTCGCCCTAATCAGGAGCTTGTGATCAATGCTGTGATCAAATTCCACAATCCTGGGGATAGATTGTGGATAAAACCGGCACCCCTCCGGTTACTCACAATTTATGTAATTTGATCACACTGATCCCACAGCCACGATCACAGCGCGGATCGGGCCCGTCACCTTGCCTTTTAGGGCGTTATCCACAGATCCCACAACGGTTATTACTACTACTAACTATTTTTCCTGATCCCTTAAGTAAAAAGGGGATGTGTGTAATTCTCGCCCTCGCCTCGGCCCGAGGCGCCAGGCCGCGAGTAAATTACAAAAGTCTGTCGCACGGCGCCTATGCGGTAAGTTGGAAACAGCTTTTGTTACTTACAAAAATCAACCCAGCTAGAACCCAGCAAGGAGCTCATCGAGACCATGGACCAATCTGTGTCATTTCGTGTTGCCAAAGATGATCTGGCCAACGCAGTTGCTTGGGTAGCCCGTAGTCTGCCTTCCAAGGTGACGCAGCCTGTTCTTCGCGCGATGCTTATCACCGCCGATGACAATGGTTTGGAATTCACCGGCTTCGACTACGAAGTTTCTACTCGCGTACGCATCGCGGCAATGATCGACGAACCAGGCCGCATCGCCGTCGCCGGTAAGCTGCTCGCAGACATCGTTGCCACCCTTCCGAACAAGGAAGTCGAGATGACCCAGCAGGATTCCAAGGTCCTGCTCACCTGCGGTTCTTCCCGCTTCGAGCTGCCTATCATTCCACTCGATGATTACCCGCAGCTGCCGGTTCTGCCGGAGGTCACCGGCACCATCAACCCACAGCTTTTCGTTGAGGCCATCAGCCAGGTCGCATCCGCTGCCGGCAAGGATGACACTCTGCCGATGCTGACCGGCGTGCATATGGAAATCAACGGTTCCCACGTCGAAATGACTGCTACCGACCGTTTCCGCCTGGCCATGCGCACTTTCGAGTGGGATCCGGTATCCCCTGACGTAAAGGCAAAGCTGCTGGTTCCTGCGAAAACCTTGCAAGACACCGGCCGCTCCCTTGATACTCACCTCAACATCCCAGTGGAGATCGCGGTAGGCACCGGCGAAAACATTGGCGCAGAGGGCCTGTTTGGTCTGCACGCGGATAACCGCGAGACCACCACCCGCATGCTGGATGCAGACTTCCCAAACGTCTCTCCGCTGCTGCCAAAGACGCATACCGCAATGGCCAGCATCGAGGTTGCTCCGCTGCAGGAAGCCATCCGCCGCGTTTCCCTGCTGACTGATCGCAACGCCCAGATCCGCATGGACTTTTCTGAAGGTCAGGTCACCCTGGCAGCTGGCGCGGATTCCGGTAAGGCAGACGAGACTTTGCCTTGTGCATTTACCGGCCGCGATGAATTCACCATCGCCTTTAACCCGGGCTACCTCAAGGATGGCCTGGCCGTGGTCCATACTGACCGCGTGGTCTTCGGCTTCACTGAGCCTTCCCGCCCAGCAATTATGATTCCGGAGCCAGAGGAGATGCCGATGGCAGATGAGGATGGAGTCTTCCCAACCCCGGAGACCAACTTCACCTACCTTCTGATGCCGGTCCGTCTGCCAGGTTAATGTTCATACGCGAACTCGACGTCCGGGATTTTCGCTCGTGGCTTGAGCTACATATTGAGCTCGGCCCGGGGATCACTTTGTTCGTCGGACGCAACGGTTTTGGCAAGACCAACATCGTCGAGGCGATCGGGTACGTGGCCCACCTGTCCTCGCACCGTGTTAGCCACGACGCGCCGTTGGTACGTCAAAGTGCCGCTAATGCCAGAATCTCCACCACTGCCGTCAATCAGGGCCGCGAGCTTACCGCGCATCTGCTCATCAAACCGCACGCGGCTAACCAAGCCCAGATCAATCGCACGCGGCTGAAAAGCCCGCGCGAGTTATTGGGTGTAGTCAAAAGCGTGTTGTTCTCGCCTGAGGATCTCGCGCTCGTGCGTGGTGAGCCGGCTGAGCGGCGCACCTACATGGATGACATCATCGCCTCGCGTACCCCGCGCTTAGCTGGGGTAAAGGCGGATTATGACAAGGTCTTAAAGCAGCGCAATGCGCTTTTAAAGTCGGCGTCGTCAAGCCTGCGCCGCGGCTACGATGACGCCGATGGTGCCTCGGCTTTGGCCACGTTGGATGTTTGGGACGCCCAGCTCGCACATCTAGGCGCGCAGGTGATTCAGGCACGCCTCGCGCTTGTCGACGCCTTAAGCGAGCTGATCCCATCCGCCTATTCAGGCCTGGCCCCGGAATCGCGGCCAGCCCACATCGAGTACAAATCTACGATCGACGTCTCTGACCGCGACGTACTGGAAGCCGTGATGCTCACCGAGCTTGCCGCTAAGCGGCAGCGCGAGATCGAGCGTGGCATCTCCCTGGTGGGCCCGCACCGCGATGATCTCGTGCTCAACCTCGGAACGCAGCCGGCAAAAGGCTTTGCAAGTCACGGCGAGACCTGGTCATATGCCATTTCATTGCGCCTTGCCGAGTTCAACCTCTTGCGCGAGGAAGGCACCGATCCAATTTTGATCCTCGACGATGTTTTCGCCGAACTCGATGCTAAGCGCCGGGAGAAGCTTGTGCACCTAGCCATGGAAGCTGAGCAAGTGCTGATCACCGCCGCCGTGGATGAGGACCTGCCCGGCAACCTAGAACCGATCGTGCGCTATGAAGTCTCCGTTCGGGATACTCAAGAGGGGCGGATTTCTGAAATTACAAAGGTGAGCGACGATGACTGATCCTATTCAGGATTTCTTTGATCGTGTGCGTTCAAATTCCAAGAACGCTCCCAAACTGGATAAGCCAGCGCCGAAGATGAAGATCAGTCACGATGCACCAGCGAAGAAATACCGCGTGGGCAGGCCCACCGGCCCCGATGGCAGGCGGCAGCGTCGCAGCCTGGATATCCCCAGTCTCGGTGCCACGCTGAACAAGGAGATTGTGCGCCGCGGGTGGGAAAACGAGCTTGCTGATGGTTGGGTCATGGGCAATTGGGCCAACCTGGTGGGCGAGCGCATCGCCGCGCACACGAAGCCCGAGCGAATTAAGGACAAGGTCGTCTATATTTCTTGCGACGCCTCCGTGTGGGCCACCGAGCTGCGCTATCTGCAACGCCAGATCTTGCGCAAAATCGCGGACCGCCTCGGGCCCGACGTCATCGTTGAACTGCGTATTCAAGGCCCCAAGCAACACCGCAATTATCAGGGCCGGCAGTGGGTGAAGCCGCAAGGCTCGCAAGATACCTACGGATAGCCGCCGCGGGAGAAAATCCAGATCGAAAAATCGGGCTAAATTCCGCCCTCTCACTGGTGTGGAGTGCTCTCTAGTAGGGGGACACCGTGTAGAATAGCTAAAGTCTTAGATTTTGCTATAGCCAAAAGGAGTACACGTTTCCGTGGCTGAAGAACACGCATATGGTGCTAGTTCCATTACCATCTTGGAGGGCCTCGAGGCCGTCCGCAAGCGTCCAGGTATGTACATCGGTTCCACCGGCGTACGCGGTCTCCACCACCTGATTTGGGAGGTCGTGGATAACTCGGTCGATGAGGCCATGGCTGGTTATGCCTCCAAGGTCGTCGTCAAGCTGCTCGCCGACGGCGGCGTTGAGGTTATCGATGATGGCCGCGGCATCCCTGTGGAGATGCACGCCTCCGGTGCGCCGACCGTCCAGGTTGTCATGACCCAGCTGCATGCCGGTGGTAAGTTCGACTCCGATTCCTACGCAGTCTCCGGTGGTCTGCACGGCGTCGGTATCTCCGTTGTGAATGCTTTGTCTACTCGCGTTGAGGCAGAGATCAAGCGCAACGGCAAGCACTGGTATCAGAACTTCTCTAACGCCATCCCAGATGAGCTGGTCGAAGGCGGCAATGCTCGCGGTACCGGTACCACGATCCGTTTCTGGGCCGATCCAGAGATCTTCGAGACCACGGATTATGACTACCAGACCATCGCACGCCGCCTGCAGGAGATGGCCTTCCTGAACAAGGGCCTGACCATCGAGCTCATCGACGAGCGCGTTACCGAGGAGCAGCTCGAGCTTGAGGCAATTGCCGACGCCGAATCCGGCGAGACCGCCCTGGACGCTGAGTCCTTTGACGACGTCGACGTCGATTCCGAAGCAGACGGCCCGAGCGAGGATAAGCCGGCAAAGAAGCTGCAGAAGAAGGTTGTCTACCACTACCCAGACGGCCTGATTGACTACGTCAAACACCTCAATAAGACCAAGACCGCCATCCACCCCACCATCGTCGCTTTCGACGTCAAGGGTGAGGATCACGAGGTCGAGGTCGCTCTGCAGTGGAACCAGGGCTATAAGGAGTCCGTCCACACCTTCGCCAACACCATCAACACCCATGAGGGCGGTACCCACGAAGAGGGTTTCCGCGCCGCGCTGACCTCCTTGATGAACCGCTACGCCAAGGAGCACAAGCTGGTCAAGGAGAAGGACGGCAACCTTTCCGGCGATGACTGCCGTGAGGGCCTTTCTGCCGTCATTTCCGTCAAGGTCAGTGACCCACAGTTCGAGGGTCAGACCAAGACCAAGCTCGGCAACTCTGAGATTAAGGGCTTCGTCCAGCGCGCCGTCAACGAGCACGTCAACGACTGGTTCGATGCCAACCCGGCAGAGGCAAAAGCGATTATCAACAAGGCCGTTTCCTCCGCGCACGCACGCGTCGCAGCGCGTAAGGCCCGCGAGATGGTGCGCCGTAAGTCCGCCACCGATTTGGGCGGCCTGCCCGGCAAGCTTGCCGATTGCCGTTCCAAGGATCCGAAGATCTCCGAGCTTTACATCGTGGAGGGTGACTCCGCAGGCGGCTCCGCAAAGGCCGGCCGTGACTCCATGTTCCAGGCAATCCTGCCGCTGCGCGGCAAGATCCTGAACGTGGAGAAGGCACGCATGGATAAGGTTCTTAAAAACGCCGAGGTCCAAGCGATCATCACCGCTTTGGGCACCGGTATCCACGAAGAATTCGACATCTCCAAGCTGCGCTACAACAAGATCGTGCTGATGGCCGACGCTGACGTTGACGGCCAGCACATCGCGACCCTGCTGTTGACCCTGCTCTTCCGCTTCATGCCGCAGCTGGTTGAGGATGGCCACGTCTACCTGGCTAATCCGCCGCTGTACAAGCTCAAGTGGGCAAAGGGCCAGCCTGGCTATGCCTTCTCCGATGCTGAGCGTGACAAGCTGCTGGCAGAAGGCCTCGAAGCTAATCGCAAGATCAACAAGGACGATGGCATCCAGCGTTACAAGGGCTTGGGTGAGATGAACGCATCCGAGCTGTGGGAGACCACGCTGGACCCAACCACTCGTATCCTGCGGCGTGTGGATCTGGAAGACGCACAGCGCGCCGACGAGCTCTTCTCCATCCTGATGGGTGACGATGTCTCGGCTCGCCGCTCCTTCATTACCCGCCGCGCGAAGGACGTTCGCTTCCTGGACGTGTAAAGCCAAAGGCTTTACACGAGCCAGAAGAAACTTGCGCCCTGCACTTCCTCGAATGGGAGAGCAGGGCGCTTTCTGCAATTTGGCCTAGATGTCCAAGTCGATGCCGTGCAGGGTGACCGTCTCAGAAAGATCGGCGCGGCCCGGCTCTACGTTGAACACGGGGCTGTCTTCGTCCGCCTTACCGAAGGCGATGGCGACGACCATCTTCTGCTCCTCATCGATGCCGAGAAACTCGCGGGTGGTCGGCGCCATGAGCGAAATCATGCCCAGCGGGGTTCCGTTATAGCCGTGGGCACGCAAGGAAAGCAGGAAGTTTTCTGCATAAGTGCCCTGATCAAAGGCATCACGAATGCGATCGCCCATCGGCGGGATATAAAGAAGTGCTGCGTGCGGGGCGCCAAAGAAGCGGAGGTTTTCGCGCACGAACTCGGTGCGGCCCTCCTTATCCTCACGGGCGATTCCTAGGATGCCGTACATTTTCTTTGCCAGCTCAACGGAACGGGAAGGGTGTACGCCCTCGCCGTAGTCCAAGGTGAAGTCCGGATTGATGCCGTTTTCATTGAACTCGGAGATGAGCGCATCAGAAAGCTCGCGGAGCTTCTCACCGCTAACCACGTGCACGTCCCATGGCTGCGTATTGGAATTAGACGGTGCAGACTGGGCGTCGATAAGCACCTGCTTAATAACCTCTGCCGGAACTGGTTCTGGCAGGTAGGCGCGGGCGGAGTGGCGGCTGCGGATGAATTCAGAATAGTTATTGCTTGAAGTCATGCGCGCCAGACTACACCTTCTTACATATGGGGCTACATATGCTTTTGCAAAATGCGCGCGAGCTCCGGAACCTGGGGCTCAATAATTTTAGCGATCTTGTTGCGTAGGGAGTTATAGGTCTTTACCAGCGCCGGATTATTTACCTGGTCTGCATTACGATCGGCCACACCCAAGATGGAATCTGCCACCTCTTTGTTGTTTCCCGCCAGGTAGGTGCCGAAATCCTCCTGCGGGGAGGAATCAAATTCCTGCCAGTACGATTCCATCTCGCCGAGGAGATCCGGCAGGGTGCGGTTGATACCTTTTGAGACGATGTCAGCGTCGACCTTCTTCGCCGCAGCCACTGCGCCCTTGATGGCCATGCCGGTGATGCCGGATTGTTCGGAGACAGTGTTATCGACCAAGGAAACAAGCGCGGTGACAACGCTGGTGCGGGTTGGCTCTTCCAGGAGCTGGGAAAGATTAGACATGGCAGTAATCTTACTGAAACCCGAATGCGGCAATTAGCCCTTCAGAGCAGCAATCTGATCTGCAAGTTGGGTTAAGCCATTGTCACGAGCAAGACGCTCGAGGTCGAGGTTCGGGACGCCCTGGGTAAGAAGTGCCGGAGCGAAATCGGTCACCAGCTTGAAAATAAGCGCGGCGCCAGCGACGGAACCGCCGATGATGATGCCCAAATCGAGTGGGGAAGAGCCGGTGAGAGAGGAAGTTTCCTTGCCTTGCTTGAAATTAGGATTGACCTGGTTTTCCCAGGTGTTGGTGGTCTCAGGGGTGCTGGAGGCGGCGGTTGCGGCTGGGGTGACAGCGGTGCTAAGGGATACTGCTACTACGCCCGCAGCGATGGCTTTCTTCAGAGACATGTTTTCCTTTCCTACGCGTTGCATTGACGCTTCAGTCATTCCTCAAGGCCAAGCCGCGCGGATATTCGAGGGAATAGTTAAGTGTTACCAGCTATAACTTACATAACTCGGGCAACAAAGGATAGGTCAGCGCAGGCTAAGACGTGATTCCGTCTCCATGAATACTCGGGCGCTAAGTGCTGCGAAGGCGCGGTTGTGCTTATTAAGGGCTGGATAAGCCACCAATATCTGCTGCATCGCATGAGCTGCTTGCTGCCGGTTTGCGTGGACGGGGATGCCATCAATTCGGGCATTTGAGACGCTCGCGGCGGCAACTAAAGCGCCAAAGTTAGTCACCGTGGTTTTGTGTTGCGCGCAGAATTCGCGCGCGATGAGAAGGAGCTGCTCTGCGGTCATGATCGGGCCCTGCGGATTTCTGCCTCGAGCTCGGCGCGGCCGGGCAGGAGCTGGCGTGCGGCGTCTTGGACCGCGGCGTCGGAAAGCGTGCGCGCCGCAGCCGCCACAACTGCACGCACCACCGCCTCGTGCTTGGAGGTGCCTTGCGCGGAAGCCAGAAGGGTCAGCGCGTGATCCTGTTCTGCTGTAAGACGAAGAGTCATAGCCATGGCCCGATGGTATCACCGTGGTATCACTAGCGCGGCGTAGCCGGCGGGAGAGGGGCGCAGAGGGTAGAATTTGCCGTTATGAGTGACCAAAATGACGATCTCTTTGATCGTATTCAACCGATTGATATCAACGAGGAGATGGAGTCGAGTTACATCGACTACGCCATGTCCGTCATCGTCGGCCGTGCTCTGCCAGAGGTACGCGACGGCCTGAAGCCGGTGCACCGCCGCATCCTTTACGCGATGTTCGACTCCGGCTACCGCCCCGATCGCGGCTACGTGAAGTCCGCCCGCCCGGTCTCGGACACCATGGGTCAATTCCACCCGCACGGTGACTCCGCAATTTATGACACGTTGGTGCGTCTGGCGCAGTCCTGGAACATGCGCTACCCGCTGGTCGACGGCCAGGGTAACTTCGGTTCCCGCGGCAACGACGGCCCAGCGGCAATGCGTTACACCGAGTGCCGCATGACCCCGCTGGCCATGGAAATGGTCCGTGACATTCGCGAAAACACCGTCGACTTCTCCCCGAACTACGACGGCAAGACCCAGGAACCGGACATCCTGCCTTCCCGCGTTCCAAACCTGCTGATGAACGGCTCCGGCGGCATCGCCGTTGGTATGGCCACCAACATCCCGCCGCACAACCTGAACGAGCTGGCTGAGGCTATCTTCTGGTTGCTGGATAACCCAGAGGCCTCCGACGAAGAAGCGCTGGCAGCCTGCATGGAGCGCGTGAAGGGTCCGGACTTCCCAACCGCCGGCCTCATCGTTGGTGACCAAGGCATCAAGGATGCCTACACCACCGGCCGCGGCTCTATCCGTATGCGCGGTGTGACCTCCATCGAGGAGTCTGGCTCCCGCCAGACCATCGTCATCACCGAGCTGCCGTACCAGGTCAACCCGGATAACATGATCTCCAACATCGCGGAGTCCGTGGCCAACGGCAAGATCGCCGGTATCTCCAAGATTGAGGACGAGTCCTCCGACCGCGTCGGCATGCGCATCGTGGTCACCCTGAAGCGCGATGCCGTCGCTCGCGTCGTGCTCAACAACCTCTACAAGCACTCCCAGCTGCAGACCTCCTTCGGCGCCAATATGCTCTCCATCGTCGATGGCGTGCCGCGCACCCTGCGCCTGGACCAGATGCTGCGCTACTACGTTGCGCACCAGATCGAGGTCATCGTTCGCCGTACCCAGTACCGCCTGGATGAGGCCGAAAAGCGCGCCCACATCCTGCGTGGTTTGGTCAAGGCCCTCGATATGCTCGACGAGGTCATCGCGCTTATCCGCCGTTCCCCAACGGTCGACGAAGCGCGAGAAGGGTTGAAGGAGCTTCTCGACGTCGATGATGTACAGGCAGACGCCATCCTCGCGATGCAGCTGCGTAAGCTGGCAGCCCTGGAGCGCCAGAAGATCATTGACGAGTTGGCTGAGATCGAAGAGATCATTGCTGACCTCAAGGACATCCTCGCCCGCGAGGAACGCCAGCGTCAGATTGTCCACGACGAGCTCGCTGAGATCGTTGAAAAGTACGGCGATGAGCGCCGTACCCAGATCGTGGCCGCTTCTGGCGACGTCACCGACGAGGATCTTATCGCCCGCGAGAACGTGGTCGTCACGATCACCTCCACTGGCTACGCAAAGCGCACAAAGGTTGATGCCTACAAGGCGCAGAAGCGCGGCGGCAAGGGCGTGCGCGGTGCGGAGCTCAAGCAGGACGACATCGTCAAGAACTTCTTTGTCTGCTCCACGCACGACTGGATCCTCTTCTTCACCAACTTTGGCCGTGTTTACCGCCTCAAGGCTTATGAGCTGCCGGAGGCAGGCCGTACCGCACGTGGCCAGCACGTGGCTAACCTGCTGGAGTTCCAGCCGGAGGAGAAGATCGCACAGGTCATTCAGATTCAGTCCTACGAGGACGCTCCTTACCTCGTCCTGGCTACCAAGCAGGGCCGCGTCAAGAAGTCCCGACTCACCGATTACGAGTCCGCACGTTCTGCCGGTCTAATTGCCATCAACCTCAACGAGGGTGATGCGCTCATCGGCGCGTCCCTCGTCGACGAAGGCGATGACATCCTGCTGACCTCTGAGCAGGGCCAGGCCATCCGCTTCACCGCTGACGATGACCAGCTGCGCCCGATGGGCCGCGCCACCGCCGGCGTGAAGGGCATGCGCTTCCGCGACGATGACCAGCTTTTGTCCATGTCCGTGGTTCACGATGGCGAGTACCTGCTGGTTGCCACCTCCGGCGGCTACGGCAAGCGCACCGCTATCGAGGAGTACACGCCACAGGGCCGCGGTGGCTTGGGTGTAATGACCTTCAAGTACACCCCGAAGCGCGGCAAGCTCATCGGCGCTATCTCCGTCGATGAGGAAGACGAGATCTTCGCTATCACCTCTGCTGGGGGCGTCATCCGCACCGAGGTAGGCCAGATTCGTCCTTCCTCCCGCGCCACCATGGGCGTGCGCCTGGTCAACCTCTCCGACGACGTCGAATTGCTTGCAATCGACCGCAACGTTGAGGACGATGGTGAGGAAGACGCTCAGGCTGTGGCCAAGGGCGAGAAATCCGTTGAGGACGTTCAGCAGGAACACCTCAAGGTTGCGGATTCCAAGAACGCAGCAGATAGCGAGGAGTAATCCATGGCAAGACGAGACGTAACCCTTACGCGGATCTCACCGATTTCGGCCTTCCGCGTGGGCTTGGCGATGTCTCTCGTCGGGCTTATCGCATGGCTGCTTGCCGTGTGCCTGCTCTACTTTGGCCTCGATCAGGCGGGAATCTGGGATTCTCTCAACAGCCTAGTCGGCGGAGTGGGCGGCGCCTTCGAAGTGACCTTCGGTGTGGTCTTGTCTATCTCTGCTCTCTTCGGCGCAATCGTGGCGGTGTTCAACATGCTGCTGGCGCCGCTGCTCGCGGTACTTTATAACGCCATCGTGGACGTCTTCGGTGGTTTCAAGCTGGGTATCCAGTCTGGTCATGGCTAAAGCCCGAGCCTGCTAGCCCACATCGAACCGGCATCGTCTTTTAGGTTTAAATTCTTAAGAGACGGTGCCGGTTTCGCTTTTTAAACAACCTGCTAAAACCTTGGCTGCGCTGGCGATTTGTGTATTTGTCGGATCGGTATGTAAAGTTACTTCTCGTTCCGCACAGGGGCCTATAGCTCAGTCGGTTAGAGCGCATCGCTGATAACGATGAGGTCGCAAGTTCGATTCTTGCTAGGCCCACCACGGAACAATGGGGCATTAGCTCAATTGGTAGAGCATCTGCTTTGCAAGCAGAAGGTCAGGAGTTCGATTCTCCTATGCTCCACAGCCCGGAACCCGGCACCGTAATGGTGTCGGGTTCCTTTGTTGCTTCGGGGCGTGCACCGTTCCTGACACGGGGCTAAGTAGCAAAATTTCGTCCGCATGCCCTTCTGCTACTTTGCCCGAGGTGACTAATGGGTAGACACTCATTGGAAACGCCCGGTCGCAAGAAAAAAGACCCCGCCACCTCAGGAGTTGGAATCCTTAACGTGGTGAGCGGAGTCCTCAACGTTGCGAACGCAACAGCGAAGTTTGGCTGTCAACCTATGGTTGACTTGTTTAGTCTCCTGTCGGTAGACTACCGTTATGAAGCGAAACGCCGTCATCAAGAAATTGAAAGCGGAAGCTAAGCGGCGTGGTCTTGAATTTGAGGAAATCGCCCTATCGCGCCATGACGCTTATCGGGTAGGCAGCACAACCCGAACCTTAGGTAGGCACCGTGAGATTGACGATGTGACAGTCAAGAAGTTTTTCGACCAATACGCCCAAGAATTAGGGAAAGGCTGGTGGAGGTAATGACCACGACATACACAGTAACCGCAGAACGTGGAACCAGCGGAGTATGGGTGCTCGAATGCGCCGAACTAGGGGCAGTGTCTCAAACTAAGCGGCTGGCTAATGCTGCCGACGAGATGCGCGAAGCACTGGCCTACCAGGCAGGCCTAGACCCAGACGAACTCAACATTATTGTTGATGTTGTTCTTCCACCGGACCTTGCGGAAATGAAAGCTCGCGCCGAAAAAGAACGCGAAGAAGCGGCACGACTGGCCGCTGCAGCACAGGCAAGCACTCATGACCTCGCTGTTGCAATGAGAAACGCTGGAATGACCGTACGAGATATGGGAACAGTCCTCGGCGTGTCTTACCAGCGCGCTCAAAAGCTCGCAGCATCCTAAAAGGAGGACATCACACTGAAAGCGAAAGTTGCCCAGCACGCGCATGATACACACGCGTACTGGGCGTTTTTATCGGCCGGTGGACTCGTGTGCGTTAGCCGCGCGTGACGGTGGGCTTGCAAGGTAGTCCCCAGTTGGTGGTGTGGGCAGCGTTAAACGGCTCGGCCTGGTCGAGGATCTGGTGTCCCATCTTGGCCGCTTCGTGTCCGAAATGTTTGTTCAGCATCTGTCCGGTGGCGGTCGCGTCGAGTTCTTCGCGGTTGAGAAAGTCTGGAACGGTGATGTCCTCATGCTCGGCGGGCTGGTCTTTAAATAGGCCAATAAACTCACGGGTGGCAGTACTTAAGTTTACTCTCGTGTTTGATGGAAGTTACTGGACGACTACACCAAGGAGCACGTGACCAAACCGGTGGTGGCCAACATTGCTGGTTTTACCGCGCCGGAGGGCAAAACCATGGGGCACGCAGGAGCGATTGTCTCTGGAGGATCCGGAACCGCAGAGGGCAAGAAGGCTGCGTTAGAGGAGGCCGGCGTGAAGGTCGACAAAACCCCGAGCCAGGCGGCGCAGCTTCTCCGGGAAGCGCTGAAATCTGCCTAGCAGATGCTTAACAAATAAAGCTTCATTGCTAGAATTAATTTCATGACCGAGAAGGATAAGAAGTGGCTCGATGAGGAGGAACTCGCTTCCTTTGTATCCCTCATGGGAGTCACCATCCGCTTAACCAACATTCTGGATGCCCAGCTGCGTGACGACGCCGGCTTGAGCTTCTTCGAGTACACCGTTCTGTCTCGTCTTTCTGAGTCGGAGAATCGTGAGATGCGCATGCGCGACCTTGCGTACACGGCGAACGGCTCGCTCTCACGGCTTAGCCAGGTGGTCACGCGCTTGGAGAAGCAAGGTTGGGTTACGCGCCGTCCAGATCCGAATGATGGCCGCACAACGCTGGCGCAGCTTACCGACGCCGGCTGGGACAAGGTTGTCGCCACCGCGCCTGGGCACGCCGCCCAGGCGCGTCGTTCCGTGATGGACAACCTCACCCGCACGCAGGTGCGCCAGCTCAACCAGATCAACGATCGCATCCTCGCGGCCATCGAGAGCGATGAACGCTACGGCGGGCGTTACTAGGCCTCATTAGCTCGGCGGCAGGCCTCTGCGCGCCGAGACGGTCTTGTCGAAAGGAATCCAAAAGCGCAGTGGTGCGTCTTTGTTCTTACTGATACCAATGCGAGGGCCTCGAACCCATTCCGGTTCGGAGGCCCTTTCCTTGATCGTGGGGATAGCGTCGTTGTCTGTGAGGTCGAGTCCTAACGCCTTACCGAGGTTCCCCGGCCCACGGGCGAGGTTATGGAAGTCGGTGGTGCCGCGGCGTCGGAAAGCGAGCTCGGTACCTTCGATGACCTCGCCTCCGCGCAGCAGACATCCTTGGCCCGTGCCCTCCGGGGCACACACGATGTTGCCGTTGCGGTGGATGCCGTAGGAGGCATAGACGTAAAGGCGCCCGGGTGGGCCGAACATCGCCGCGTTGCGCGGGGTCTGGCCGTTGTAGGTGTGCGCTGCCTCGTCATCCTCGCCGAGGTAGGCCTCAACCTCGGTGAGGCGGATGCTGACGCCATTGAAGGTGAGCGTGGCACTCAAAAGCTGAGGCGCCACCACGTCTGCGGGAGCCGAGAAATCAATCATTAGCCCCGAGAGTAGTACTGCTTGCCCGGCTGTGGGTTGGGGACAAGGGTATCGAGGCTGACCGGCTCGAGGCCCTTGGCGCGCAGGCCGTCGATGACGCAGCTGGCAGCATTAACCGTGGTGGCGTGGATATCGTGCATGAGGATGATGCCGCCCGGCTGCGCGCCGCTGACTGCAGCGCTGCATACGTGCTCGGAGTTGCGGTCCTTCCAGTCCAGCGTGTCCACGGACCACATGGCCTCGGCTTGGCCGTTGGCTTTGGCCGCGGCGTCGACAGTGCCGTTTGTGGCGCCGTACGGTGGGCGTAGCCAACGAGGGCTCTGGCCGGTTGCTGCCTTGATGGCGCCGGCACCCGCCTTGATTTCCCCGTCTATGTCGCCGGCGGCGAGCTTGTTCAGTTCGCGGTGCGTGTTGGTGTGGTTGCCGATGGTATGCCCCTCTGCCTGCATGCGGCGCAGCAGCTCTGGGTGGGCTGTGGCGTTAGGGGCGAGCACCATGAAGCTGGCGTGTGCGTGTTTTTCGCGCAAGGTGTCGAGCAGCTGGTTGGTTAGGGTGCTGGGGCCGTCGTCGTAGGTGATGGCGACGCAGTTGGAGCAGTCAGACTTTTGCGTCGGTGCAGGTGCTGGGCTTGGGGTGCGCTTTTGCGGCGCAGGTTTCGAAGAACCGAGCTCTGGTGGCAAGGAGTTTAGGAAGTCGTTATTGAGTTTCTCGGCTTCTTGCTGGAGGTTCGGCAGCTGCATCTGTGGCAAGTTGGGGACCGGGAAGGGCGATGCCGGCGCTGCGTGGGCTGAGACTGGAAGTGCGGCGGTAAGTAAGAGTGCAGCGGTAGCGGCAGCGAGGCGGCGCATGCAAAAGCCTTTCTAACGAGGGTGTTTCTGTTCCTAGATTATGGTCACCGCCGTTTCTAAAACCGTAGTGACACGCAACCAGAGTGAAAAGAGTTAACTACTGCGACTGATGGGACTCCCGGCCGGGCCAGCGATTTTCTTTCTGCGATACCCCTGGGGTAGCATTAAACGCACAGGGGCATTAGCTCAATTGGTAGAGCATCTGCTTTGCAAGCAGAAGGTCAGGAGTTCGATTCTCCTATGCTCCACAGCCCAGAAACCCGGCACCATTCGGTGCCGGGTTTCGTCGTTCCTGCGTTGCCCTCGGCCCGCCGCTTCCGAGACTCGCTTCTGCATCCCCCACAAAGGGAGCCAAGCAAAGGGACCACCCTCGAAGAGAGGAGAAATGAAGGAGAGAAGGGGAGGAAGTTTAGTCGGGCCAAGTTTGGCTTAGTGGCCGTGCTCCCACTGCGCATAAGCCTTGGCGTAGCGCCCACCGCGCGCCATGAGTGAGGCGTGGTCGCCGTCTTCGACGATTTCGCCCTGCTCCATCACGATGATGCGATCCGCCTCACGAGCCTGGTCCAAGCGGTGCGCCACCACAAGGCAGGTACGCCCGCGGGTGACGGCCCGGGCAGCTTCCTCAAGCACGGCGGCGTGTTCAGAGCCGGCCTCTGAGGTGGCCTCATCCATGATGAGCACCGGCGGCTGCCGCAGCACCATGCGCGCCAGCGAGATCTGCTGGGCGGCTTCGGCGCCCATCTCCTCGTTGCCGGCGCCGATGCGGGTATCGAGGCCGTCGGGAAGCCAGCGCGAGTCTTCCGTCAATCCCACCTCGTGTAGGGCTGCCCATAGTTCCGCATCGCTAGCATGTGGCCGGGCGAGCAGAAGATCCTCGCGCAGCGTGCCGGAGAAGAGGTGGACTTCCTGCGTAATCAGCGCGACGTGCTCGGTCACCCAGGTATTGGGCACCGTTGCGGTGTCGACGTTGTCAAGGCGGATGCTGCCCGCAGTGGGGTATTGCAGCCCGGCCACAAGTGCGGCCAAGGTGGATTTACCTGCGCCTGAGGTGCCCACCAGCGCGGTCGTGGTGCCGGCCGCCAGCGTGAGGCTAATGCCGTCTAAGACCTTGGCGCCGCCGGGGTAGGAGTAGCTCACGGCGTCGATATGCACCGCGGGGGCTTGCCCAAGCAGCGCTACTTCCTTGGTTGGCACGTCAGCGCCCAGCAGAGCCAGCGCCACAGCGCGGCCCAAGGAAGTTGCCGAATGCTGAATTTCCCCAGCGAAGAACAAGATGTTGAAAACGTGCATCTCTAGGCGCATGACCAGCAAGACCGCGGCCGTGGCCTGGCCTTGTGTGAGCCATCCCCACGCCACCATCGGAACCGACATTGAAAGTGAACCCAGCAGGAGCACGCCGAAAGCGATGCTGCCTTGGCCAATGATGCGGTTGATAAGCGGCACCTTGTCGCCCCAAGCCTGCACGGTGTGCCAAGAGTAGTCCTCCATGCGGCGCGTGGCCCAGCCGTCGAGGCGGAAAATCCGGAGGGTCTCCAAGGCGCGGATGGTATCCAGCAAGACGTTGTTGCGGCGGGCCTCCACGGTGGAGACGGCGTTGGCCACGGCGGGGATATCGCGAATCGTTCCCTTGATAAACGGATACATCACGGCGACTGCGAGCATGCACAGCAAAAGGTAAGCCGGGTGGATGAAAGCCATGGTTAGGAAAGTAAGCGGCAGAATGAAGATGGTGACGGCAAGGCGCTCACCCATCATGGCCACTGCCGTGACCACGGTGTCGATGTCCTTAGACAAGCGCGTGATCACGTTGCCGGTTCCCAGCTCCATCACGCGCGGCACGGGCGCGCGCAGCACCGAGTCGAGAGCTGCGGTACGCAGATCCACAGCCAGTCGGCGTGTGCGGGCGTTGATGAGGTAGCCGCCGAGCGCCCGGCCGCTGACCTCAACGAGGAGGCAGGCTGCGATGATCCATAGTGCAGCAATCATCGCCTTGCGCCCAGAGCCAATCACAGGGACTTCGCCACCCTGGATGATATCCACGAGGCGGCCGAGTACCTGCGAGCCCAGGTTCATCATCAGGATGGTCAGAGTGAAGATGCCGAATACCAGCGCCAGCTTCGCCTTCGACGGTGCGGAAGGCAGCGTGCGAAGGAACTGCCAGGACTCACGGGCGGAGGCAGGAGCTAGGGCATCTGCTGCGGGTTTACTCATAGTTCTAGCATCTCCTTCGCGTTAGCCGCCCACGTCGACGCGCCGCTGATTACGACGGTGATCTGGTCCTTGCGCAAGCGCGCCACGCGCTCAGCTACCGTCGCGAGTGTTAGCGAATCCAAGCCCGTGGTGGGGTTATCAAGCACCAAGATTTCCGGGTCCGCGGCAAGCGCGCGGGCAAGCGCAACGCGTTGGCGTTGACCGCCCGACAGGTTCAGTCCAGCCTCCCCAATGGGGGCATCCGGCAAGGCGCCAGAGTCATCAAAACCGTCGAGACGAGCGACGATGTCCTCGCAGGCCGCGGCCTCAAGCGCCGTGCGAACCTGCGATGCCGGGATGTTGCCGAGCGGATTGATGTTATCGGCCAGCGTTCCCTCCAGCACGGAAATCCGGTGCGGCGGGCACAGGGCGCCGTGAGCAGAAAGGCGGGATATGGTGGCGTCGACAAGCGCGCGCCCTTTGGTGGTCTCCGGTACCCAGACCTGCAGGCCAGGGCTTAAGGAAAGCGCATCGCCGTGCTTTGCGACGTCCCTTTTATCCAGGTCCTCCAGCAACTCACCGATGCGCTCCACGGAGGCCTGGGCCCGCGCCCACGCCTCGGTGAGATGGCCCAGCGCGATCCCAAGGACGTTGAGCGCCGGTGGGGCGAGCATCGTGATACTCATCATCCCACCTGGGGAAATATTGCCCAGGTACATCTGCCATGAGGTCCATGCGAGCAGACCGATGGTAAATGCGGTGGGCACCATCTGGCGCAACCAGTTCAACCAGACGCTAAGCCTTAGCTCGCGCAGCATGGCGTCGAGGGCGGTGTGTGCAGCGGTGCCAAAGCGTTGCTTGGCCACCTCGTTAGCGCCTAGACCTTTAATAACGCGGGAGCCCTGCGCGTAGTCCGTTGCGAGCGAAAGCGCCGTGTTTTCCTTGTGGCGGCGGGCTGCCGCCACTCTCGTTAACGGTTTTGCGGTGGCCCAAGATACCGCCGCGGTGACGACGGCACCTATCAAAAGCACGATGGAAACCACGGGCGAGATCGGTGCCAGGCTGAAAATCGCGCCCAGCAGATAGCCCACCATGGTCAGCGGAAAGTTGAGCACCTGCTTGAGCTGGCCGATGTAATGGGAATCCTCGTCCATCGTGTTGAGCAGGCGGCCTGGGTTAAGTCCGGAGGTAGAAGAGCGGAGCAGCTTCTCCAGCAGCCCGAGCCGCAGCGTATGCGTGGTGCGGGCCTGGCTGAGATCGGTGAAAGCATCCGCGGTGGCCTCGGCGAGATAGACGATGAAGAGCAGCAGTGCGGTCAACGCCACTGGAATGGCGAGCGTGCGCCAGGAAGGGTCGCTGAATGCGTATTGCGTGGCTTGGCCAATGACCACGGAGACAAGCGCACCCAATGGCGCGTTGATGGCGGCGGAGATGAGAATGCCGGCCACGCCCACCGGCTGCGCAAAGAGCAGGCGCCGGGTTGCGCTGCGGGGTTTAGACCAATTGGTGGTTTCGGTGAGAGAGGTCTCCCCGGCGGGTGGCTGGCTTGGCAGGTACCAAGACCAGGTTTTCATGCGAGGATAGACAGTCATAGCTGCTTATCCTATAAGAAAAGGCTGCCTTCCTTTGCTCGGATTATCCGGAAAGAAAGGCCGCCTTAGCAGGTTTTATGCTCTGCAGGTTCTATGCAAGGTGGTAATTCGATACGTCGTATCCAGAGAACTCGCGGTCGATACCGTTGTCATCAACAGAACGGAAGATAGTGCCGTTCTCAATCGCAAAGCGGAGATTGTCAACACGATGTGAAGGATCCCCGCTGACGGAGCCGGCTGGGAAGTAGTAGGTCGCTCCGCTCTTGAGCTTGACAATGAGAGACTCGAAGCTCATTTACTCTCCTTGAGATAGGTTCGAAATACTCAAGAATTCAATCAGCTCTAGGTCTCTTAATCAAAGAATTGAGATCAAGACAACTTGAGCGCTACCCCCTTGCTCGGGGGGATATTACTACTCCTGCTCGTCAGTCTGCAGGCGGTGCTTGCCCTCGTCCTCGCGGTCATCGGTGATGCGGGAGGTATCGGCCTCAGCGGCCGCAGCTTCTTCCTTGTGCTTTGCCAGCTGCTCATCGATGGAGCCCAGCAGCTCCTCATCGCGCTCGACGACGCCCTCTTCAGCGAGGTCGGAATCCTTCTTGAGGTCCTGCTCGGAGGTGGAAGTGTAGACCAAGGTGGAGCCCTCAGCCGCTGCGTTTGCGCCGCCACCGAAGTCCTCAACGCGAGGTGGAACCTCGGAAGGAGCTTCCTTGCGGATCTTGAAGAAGTAGTAAGCGCCGCCGGCAACTGCGGAGACAAGAGTCAGAATAAGAGCGAATGGCCAGAACTTGGAGCCCTTGTCTTCCTTGCGGAAGTTGACCTTCTTTGCCTTTTTCAGTTTCTTTGCGCTCTGCTTCTGCGCCTTGTTTGCGGCCTTACGTGCAGCCTTGGATTGCTTCTTTGCCTGCTTCTTGGTCTTCTTCTGCGCCTTCTTGGCATCCTTGCGAGCCTCTTCGAAGCGTTCAGATGCCTGCTTGCCAGCTTCCTGGCCGCGCTCCTTGAGCTCGGCGATGGTGCGCTCGAGACGCTCGTGGGCAGCCTGGGTTACAGCACCGGCGTTGCGGCGTGCCTCTGGGAAGAGATCCTTGCTGCGGCTTTCCGCACGTGCGGCGGCGCCTTCAAGGGCGGCATAAGCTTCGAGTTCTTTTTCCTCGCGGTAATCCTTGAAACGGCTCCACAGATTGTTCGCTAGACCGATGGAGGCGGAAATTGCGGTGGGGTTCATCCCAGATGCTCCTTAAATTAGTTTATGGTGCGCTTCACCCCAGCGTAGTGACGGCGCGAGGGCCCCGCCACTATAGCGTTTAATCCTTATGTGGATTTCCTAGCGTGCGAGGACGCGATCCGAAAGGATGCGCGCCACGCCAACGTTGCCGGAGTGGGTCAGGTGGTTGAAGAAGTTATGCGGCTCCGCAAACTCGTAGACGCCTCCCATCCAGCGCATGCCGGTCGGCGCACACATATTGTGGTCGATGGTGGCCGAACGTAGGTCAAAGTAGTCCACATGGTTTTCCTGGGCGGCCTGGAACATCGCATGGTTAACGTTGTCTTCGATGGTGCGTACGCTGCCCAGTGCGGAGAGGTTAGCGCCTAGGCCTGGGTTCTCCTTGATGCGGATTGGGCAAATGGAGCCGTTTGCCGCAGAGAAGGCTGGGTAGCCCACCAGGGTGATCTTGGCGTTTGGGGCGGCAGCGCGGATGCGGTTTATCTGATTGCGCATCGCGTTCTTATAAGCCGTGCGGTTCGGGTCAAGGATGAAGTTCGTGTTGACGACGTCATTGAAACCGAACTGGATCAGCACGTTGCGCGTGCCCGGGTTGAGGGTGTGGGTATCCACTGCGTGGCCTACCTGCTGGACAAAGTCCGAACGCGGCGTGGAGCCAGCAGCGGTAGCGCCGGAGCAAGCGTAGTTGATGACGCGCTGGCCCGAGGCGCGGCCGAGCTCGCGGCCAACGTTGGATGCGCCCTGCGGGCAACCCTGTGGGCTCGGAGCGCCTGGGTCGCTGCCGATCTTCATGGCGCTAGACAGCTCGGCAATGGGGGAGCCGATTTGATCGAAGGTGGGGTTGGCAAAAATGGAGTCGCCGAAGAGGATTGTCTCAGATTGCTGAGCCGATGCGGCTGCCGTTCCAAGAGCTGCGGTGGTTACTACTGCAGCGCAGACAGCAGAGAGCTTGGTCAAAATCTTATGTTTTTTCAAGAGAGAGCCTCGATGTCGTTTGCGTTTGGAGCTGGTCGCAACTTGTTTAAGAGAGGTGGTATAGACAAGTCTGACATTGGGAATTGGCCTTGATTTTACTGCTTTTTCAGGCCAGTTACCCCCGCCGCCACGCCTTCTAGGTAGACAGCTTGGTTCATTTTGGGCGATTTTTATTCGCGCTAATAAACGTTAACCCCGCAGGCAGAACCGTTTTAAAGATGGTACCTAAAATTTAGCCCTCCTTTCTTAATAGACCGCTTGGTACATTTCATCTCAACGAAATCGAAGTGACCAGCGAAGGAGGTGGGCATGACTCCGCGACTCTCGGCCTCTGCGCCTTTAGACCAAATCAATGAATGGACGGCTCGGGTGCGTCAGCGCACCGCGCTTTCCTTCGAAGTGATTCCGCCGCGCAACGACGCTGATGCGAGCAAGACATCTGAACTGCTTGCAGTGTTGCAGAGCTATCACCCTGATTACATCGCAGTAACCAGCTCGCAGCGCTCCGGATGGTTGCGTGGCACGGCCGCATTCATTGAGCAGATTGCGCGCACTACCTCGATGCGTCCCCTGGCGCATCTTGCTTGCACTGCCGGTAGCCCGGAGGAACTTAGCGAGTGGGTCGATGTACTCGTCGATTCTGGCGTCCGCGGATTCCTCGCACTGCGCGGGGATCTTCCGGAAGACGGCATGCCCGTGGGCTACCTGCAGCATGCTGATGAGCTGATCCGTCTCATTCGGCGTCGGGAAGCAGCGCAAGCGGCACGTTTCGCCGCAGGCAACCTGGCCGTCGGCGTGGCGTGCTATCCCAATGGCCATGCGGAATCAGCCAATGCTGATGAGGACATCGATGTCCTGCTGGCCAAACAGCGCTTGGGCGCGAACTTCGCCATAACGCAGCTCTTCTTCGACCCAGAAGACTATGCGCGCTTCTATCAACGCGCCCGGCTCGCCGGCGTGCGCATCCCGCTTATCCCCGGAATCATGCCGATGACCAGCGTGGCCCGCCTTGAGCGAATGGCGGGGCTGTCCGGGCTCGACGTCCCGCCAAAAGTGCGGGCAGCGCTCGCGGCAGCGGAAACCCCAGAAGAAGAACAAGAAATCGGTATGGAGCTCACGGCCGAACTCGCGCGCGGCGTTCTGCGCGCGGGCGCGGAGGGCCTCCATATATATACGCATAACAACTCAGCCATCACCCACGACCTACTGAGCAGAATCGGAGTAAATCGATGAACGCACCATTTCCTCACACAACCATCGAAGGCTATCCGCGCGTCGGCGCGAACCGCGAGCTAAAGCGCGCACTCGAGGCCTTCTGGGCCGACAAGATCGATGAGGAGACCTTCGAATCGGCCACGCACTCGCTGCGCCTTGATACCTATGCCCGCCTACATGACCTCGGCCTGCGTGAGGATTATGCCATCCCGGCGGACGTGGCCTATTACGATCACGTCCTCGAAACCGCGCTGACGGTGGGCGCAGTCGAGGGCGAAACCCTTGCCGATGAGTTCCGTCTAGCGCGCGGAAATGCACAGGCAGCACCACTGGAGATGACCAAGTGGTTTGACACCAACTATCACTACATCGTCCCAGAAATTGCTGACGAGCAGGAGTTTAAGGCGCGTCCGCAACGCGTGTTGAAGCTGGTGGAGGAAGCCCGGCAAGCAGGCCACAAGGTGCGCCCAGTGCTGGTGGGGCCTGTGACGCTGCTTGCGTTGTCTAAGCCGGCGGAAGGTTCCCACACCCAGCCTCTCGAGCACCTGGGCAAGCTGGTGGATTCCTATATCGAGGTGCTT
Organism: Corynebacterium sp. HMSC071F07; assembly: GCF_001810285.1. Taxonomy (NCBI): domain Bacteria; kingdom Bacillati; phylum Actinomycetota; class Actinomycetes; order Mycobacteriales; family Corynebacteriaceae; genus Corynebacterium; species Corynebacterium sp. HMSC071F07. Next base: position 176,188 of record NZ_KV800694.1, on the reverse strand, counting down.
GGGTACCTGCATGCGGCGGGCGTGGAGTGGATTCAGCTCAACGAGCCAGCGCTGGTGGCTGATCTGCAGTCAGCAGATGACGCTACGCTTGCCGACGCCCTTATTCAGGCCTACGAACGCATCCTCGGCACTGCGAAACGCCCACAGATCTACTTGACCACGCCTTATGGCGCAGCCCGCAGGGGATTGGACGCGATTGCGAAGCTACGCCCGGAAGCAGTCCAGGTGGACTTGAGCGTGGGAACCCTGGCGCTGGAACCGGATTATTTGGAGCGCGTAGCGCAGTTGCCGGTGCACGTGAGCGCGGGCCTGGTTGATGGCCGCAATGTGTGGGCGGCGAACCTGCGCGATCTGCGTGCCAAGCTGGAGCAGCTTCCGGGCGCCTCGGTTACTACCTCGGTATCTTTGCAGCACGTTCCGCATACCGTCGCTGCCGAAACCACATTGCCAGTTGACGTCGCGACGTGGTTCTCCTTCGCTGATGAAAAGGTACGCGAGGTCGTGGCCCTTTTCGCCGGCCCGCTCGACGCCCCAGAGGCTTATGCCCAGGCCGATCGCGCGGTGCGTACCCGGGCGGAATCGGCGCGCACGCATAACCGGGACGTCGCCAAGCGCACGGCAGGGCTGCCGGAAGGGCAGGTCCAGCGTCAGCCGCTGTTTGCCGAGCGCGTCGAGGAGCAGAAGTCCCTGGGCCTGCCGCAGCTTCCGACCACCACGATCGGTTCCTTCCCACAGACCCAGGAGATTCGTGCCGCGCGCGCCGCGCACCGCAAGGGCGAGCTTTCCGACGCCGATTATGAAAAGGCGCTGCGCAAGGAGGTCGCGCAGGTCATCGACCTGCAAGAACGCCTAGGGCTGGACGTACTCGTGCACGGCGAGCCGGAGCGCAATGACATGGTGCAGTACTTCGCGGAGCTGCTCGACGGCTTCGTGGTCACCGAAAATGGCTGGGTGCAGTCTTATGGCTCGCGCTGTACTCGTCCGCCAATCGTTGTCGGTGACATCTCCCGCCCGCAGCCGATGACGGTGGAGTGGGCCAAGTACGCGCAGTCGCTTTCTGCAAAGCATGTCAAGGGAATGCTAACCGGCCCGGTGACCATCCTCGCGTGGTCCTTTACCCGCGATGACGTGCATCAATCAGTCTCCGCGGACCAGTTGGGCGTGGCGCTGGCTGACGAGGTGCGTGACCTCGAAGACGCCGGCATCAGCATCATCCAGATCGACGAGCCCGCACTGCGGGAGCTGCTGCCGCTGCGTCAAGAAGAACGCCAGGCTTACCTTGATTGGGCAGTGCGTGCCTTCCGTTTGGTTGCCCTCGAGGCGCAACCGACCACCCAGATTCATACGCACCTGTGTTACTCCGAGTTCGGGCAGATCATTGATGCGGTGGCAGGCCTCGATGCCGATGTCACCTCCATCGAGGCGGCGCGCTCACGCATGGAGCTGCTGCAAGACATCGATGAGAAGTTCCACTCGGAGATTGGCCCAGGCATCTATGACATCCACTCGCCGCGCATCCCATCCGTGGCGGAGATGGCCGAGCTCATCCGTGCAGCATTACGCCATGTGCCGGCTGAGCGGCTGTGGATTAACCCAGACTGTGGTCTTAAGACCCGCGGCTACGCCGAGACGGAAGCGGCTTTGCGCAATCTCGTCTTGGCACGCGAGGAAGTGCTGGCCTCCGCGCTAGAACCCCAATTGGTCTAGGCCAGAAATATCGCCCGAGCCGTCGCGACGCAGGTGCACCGCTTGCAGCCCGGCGGCGCGGGCGCCCTCGACGTCGTTAGCCAGCGAGTCACCCACCATCAGCGTTTCTGCGGGAGTAGAACCC
>NZ_KV800694.1:148347-174257 GCF_001810285.1 Corynebacterium sp. HMSC071F07 | reverse complement strand
CCACCTGGCAGCCAGCCAGGTAGGCGGTGGCCTGCGGTTTAGGGATTCCCAGATCCACCGTGGCGATGAGACGCACCTCTGGCAGATCTAACTTGCCGGCCCGTAGCTTTGCCTCCTGCATCTCGCGGGCGCCGTTGGTGAGGACGCCAACGCGAAGACCTGCTTGCAGGGCTCGCTGCAGGGCGGGCAGGGCGTCGGCAAAAGCGCGCCAATTGCGCTGGTATGCGGCAAGATAACCCGAATAGGCCTGCAATGCGTCGTGCTCCGAAAGGTCTTTTTCTAGAAACTCGCGGCAACGGGCGATGCGCTGGCCATGATGGGTGACCTCGCCGCGCTCATAGGCGGCGAACCACTTGCGCTCGATGGCGGCAAAGCGTTCATGTTGGCCAGTGGGAAGCCCTAGCTCGCGGCACCATTCGTCGAGACCCTCGCGCATAGCCGAGGTATGGTCCATCAAAGTGTCATCGAGGTCGAAGAGCACAGCGCGAATCATAGGCTCAAGCATAGTGATCGCTTAGGGCGTTATGTCATTTGCGGCGCGCGAGCAAGAAATTCCATACAATAGTCGGCATGACTCAGAAGACCGCAACTGCAACGATGCACACCAATCACGGTGATATCGTTATCGACCTGTTCGGTAACCATGCACCGGTAACCGTGGAGAACTTCATCGGCCTGGCAAAGGGCGAGAAGGACTACTCCACCCAGAACGCAAAGGGCGAGCAGTCCGGACCGTTCTACGATGGCGCAATTTTCCACCGCATCATTGATAACTTCATGATCCAGGGTGGCGACCCAACCGGCACCGGCCGTGGCGGCCCTGGCTACCAGTTCCAGGATGAGTTCCACCCAGAGCTGCAGTTCGACCGTCCATTCCTGCTGGCTATGGCAAATGCTGGCCCAGGCACCAACGGCTCCCAGTTCTTCATCACTGTGGCTGCGACCCCGCACCTGAACAACCACCACACCATCTTTGGTGAGGTCACCGACCCGGCATCCCAGGAAGTCGTGTCCAAGATCGCCAAGGTTGATACGGACCGCATGGACCGCCCACGTGAGGACGTCATCATCGAGTCCATCGAGATCGCCTAAGAGCTCTTAACAATTGAGCCCACCACCACTTATTAAAAGTGGCGGTGGGCTCATTGAAGTTTTTGGGGAAAATATGGAAAAGACATTGCGCAACTACCTAAAACAAGCGCCGGTCACCGCAACAGTCATCGCCTTTTGCGCCTTGACGTGGGCGGCTACCGCCATCCAGTCGCATTCGCTTACTGCGTCCTACTACGGCTCTTCGCTGGCCTATGACTGGACGTTGTGGGGCCCGGACTTTGAGGCTGCACCGTTGACGGCGATAAGTGCCGGGTTTATGCATATCGATCTCGGACACCTAGCGGTGAACATGTTTCTGCTTTTGCTCGTAGGACGCGAAATCGAGCAGGCCCTAGGTGGGGCGTTGTATGCCTGTGTATATCTGCTCTCTTTGCTGGGCGCCTCAGCGGCCGTGCTAGGGATGGATTACCAAACACCGACGGTGGGGGCCGCGGGAGCTATCTATGCACTGCTGGCATTGCTGGTAGGGCTCTACAACTCTCGCGGTATGGATCTGCGGGCACCCATTGTTCTTGTAGTGGCCAACGTGGCTTATACGTTTTTGATGTCCGGTGTATCCCTATGGGGTCATTTGGGTGGTTTGTTCACAGGCGTGATTCTCGCATTTTTTGTTTTTAACAGCCGTCGGGGAGTGCGATGGACCGGAGTTTTCACGGTTTTCTTGGCTTTAAGTTTCTTTTTAGGCCTTCAAGCTGGGTTTTGGGGATAACTCCGGCGAGTTATTCACCAAAACGCTTGTGCGAAAGAATTCCACAGTAGTTATCCACAATGTGGATAACTACATTTTTGTAATTTCTCGAACGCATGGCCGGAGTTTTGCCTGATCACGCAGGCAAGAAGACTTACATCCTTGCAATTTAACCCCTGTGGAAGTGCGTGAAAACTGTTATCCACAGGCTGTGGAAGAAACCTGGGGAATTTGATTTTCACAGAGTTATCCCCAGCCTGTGGATAACTTTCTTCCCATCTTGTTGGCAACTCGGGAACGGGGGGGCAGAAGCGGGTGTGTACGAAAGGACAATTTTGGCTGCGCGCGGAGTCAAAAATAGCTGGGAAAATTCTGGAAAATGCAAGCTCAAGTGGCGATTATCCGAAAGTATCTGAGGTATTGAAGGATGCGATGGTGGCCTACTAGCGTCATGTGAGTAGTTCACAGCGCGTGGAGGGAGAGACCGCGCCGCTGTGAACCTCAAACTTCAAAAAATAGTGAATAAAAGGAAACGTAGCGATGCGCATTCCCCGCCTCCGTCTCAGCTACTACGTAGCAGCCGCCGCACTGTCTGCGGCAAGCCTCGTTGCCCCTGCTGCGGCACACGCAGAGATCCCCGCCATGCCACAGGGCTATCCGATTGAGAATCTCTACAAGGAGTGCAGCCCAGCAGAAGCTACTGCAGCGGGTTATCCGGATTGGCACTTTGGTGAAACTGGCCGCCGTTACCTTTCGGATGGCACCATCCAGTTCACCAACACCACCAAGCAGACGGTTCCGTACACCGCCACCGTCGAATCCGGTACTAATCACGAGATCGAAGCAAACTCTGCCGCCAAGTGGCCTTCCAACTGGAACACCACCGCAAAGGCAGACATCGGTCTGACTCTGTCCAACGGCTGGATAGAGGGGGAAACCATCGGGCCGATCAAGCTTGCGCCTGGCGATTCCTTCCGCGTGGAATACGGCACCGTGGAAAAAGACTTCATTTCCATGTTTGTGGACTGCAAGGATGGCATCTACACCAATATCCAGGGTGCAAATGTCATCCGTGGTACCGCACCGGCCGAGCGTTATGCCTGGGCAACCGTAATCCACGCCGACGGCACCGTTGATGACCAAGCGCTTGAGATTCCTTCCCGCGCGCCGGGTGCGAACAGCAAGGTTGTTGACGGTGGCTACAATGCCGTCTCCGGCCCAAGCCTGGAGAAGATTGCCGATGAAAAGCAGGACCATGTGGTCAACCCTGCGACCGATCTGCAGCGCGAGAATTGGCCGAGCGAAGGTGAAGAGTGCACCGCTGGCGATATGCAGTGGTACCCGAACACCATTGAGGGCGTAGCTCCTACTTTCCGAAAGCCGGGCTTTTCCCAGGACTTCATGAACTGGACTGAGGCTGACTACACCTATCGTGGCATCACCGACCACCTGGTGGGCGCGCAGTACAACGGCCAGATGAACTGGCTGGGCAATAAAGGCCGCTTGCCGGAGGGCTGGCTCGGCTCCATCGGTGCCGCACAGCGTGCCTACATGCCGGTGGGTACCGCGCTGGCGCCGCTCGACCTTAAGCCAGGTGAGCGCGCACGCATCGAATACGGCACCACCATGATGCGCGTGAACTACAGCGAGCTGCACTGTGGCCGCGACGGAAAGTACAGCCTCGTTCACGACTTCAAGCAGGCCTCTGCGCCGGCAGGTTTCTGGGCAGAAGCCACCGTCACCGGCAAGGATGGCTCGACCCGCAAGGTTGACGTCACCCCAGATGAGTGGCGTGACCTACCAGTTGCGACCCAGACCGCCTATTAACACTATCGACACCGCCTACCAACCCCACTTTCTTTCTCACTAAATAGGAGTAACACCATGCGCTTTAACCGCACTCTCGCACTGGCAGCATCCGCAATTGCTGCAACTTCCATCGCCGCTGCACCAGCAATGGCACTGCCTGCCGTTAACCACGGCGCTGCTAACCCGACCACCATCGGTGAAAAGTGCGTCAACCCAGGCGATACCGGCCAGACCGTTGAGATTGTCCGCACCTACTTTGATGGTTCCGCAGGCACCTGGACCGTCTCCAACTACAACGCTGAGCCGCTGCCACTGACCCGTTCCATCAAGGAGACCAAGACCAAGACCTGGAACGTTTCCGTAGGCGTTGACTTCGACATCTTGAAGCTGGTCAACATCAAGTTCAACGCTGGTTACACCGATTCCCAGACCTACGAGGTGGGCGAGACCGTCGGTCCGTACAACGTTGCACCTGGTAAGACCGCCGTCATGCGCGCGGGCTGGGTTGTCTCCGACTTTGAAGGCGAGAAGACCGTGTGCGGCCAGGACGGAACCTGGCAGGGCACCGGCGAGACCTTCACCGCGTCGCTGCCAGCAGAGCGCCACGTTGAGGTTTCTACTCGCGACAACATGAAGTTCAACTAAGGGAGGCAACTGTGCGCAAGTTTGCACGCATCGCCGCAGCATTGCTGGTGGCAGTAAGTGCGGCCACTCCGGCTGCGCAGGCTGTCGACGGCGCGGCTTCCTACCGCCTGCCGCAGCGCTGGAATGATGACTACAAGCCGGGCACGCACTGTGCAACACCGGGCGCACAGGGCACCTATGTCACGGCGGAGCGCATGTGGTTTAAGCAGACTGATGCCGCCAGCGTGGCTAATCGCAACGACTACACTGTTCCAGTTAGCCACACCGTGACTGATAAGCGTACGCAGACCACTGAGGTCAGCGTTTCAGTGAAGCCAATCGGCGACATTGAAAAGTACATGTCGAACACGTTTGGCTTTAACTTCGTCCACCAGATCCATTGGAGCCTCGGTCAAAAGATTGGCCCCTACGATTTGGAAGCCAATCAGCAAGGCAAGCTCGTGTGGGGCTTTATGATGCTCGACGCGGATTCGCAGGATGTACGTTGTTCTGAGGATCAGCAGTGGGTAGAAAAGGGTGCGCCGTACTTTGTCAGCGTACCGTACTCGCGCTATTCGGAGCTACGCATTGACGACGCCCCGGTGTATTAAGCCGTGTTCTAGCCTCAGTGCCTAGCTACCTGCCCCGCCTAAAATCTTGGTTACAAGATTTAGGCGGGTGCTTGCGTTAAAGGTGATGATGAGGCTGGAGACGTGCTTTTTCACCGAAGATTCTGAGATCTCCAGCGCTGCTGCGATCTCGGAATTCGAATTGCCCTGTAGCAGCAGTTTGAGCACATTGATCTCGTTGGTGCTGAGGTGATGCGTCTCGATGGCGGTGGCGACCGGATCCTTACGGGGCGCATCCCCGATGTATCCCACCAGGCGGTGCATCGCTACGGGTGCAACGACGGTGCCGCCGTGGATGGCCTCCCGGACAGCATCGATGATGGATTGCGGTCGCTGATTTTTCAGAATGTAACCAGCGCCGCCCTCTTGCAGAATCTTGAGCATGGTGTCATCGGAGTCAAAGGATGTCACCGCCAAGAAAACTGGCGGGTAGGGCCTTTCCTTGATTTTGTGCAGCAAAGAGATGCCGTCCATCGTGGGCATATGAATATCTGCCAAGACGATGTCGGCATCAACGTTGTCCAGCATCGAGAGGCATTCTGCGCCATTAGCTGCCTCAGCTACCACCTCGATGTCATCGGTGGTTTCGAAATAAAGCCGCAGTGACGAGCGGACCAGCGGGTCATCATCAACGAGAAAGACTCTTATGGACATCGAGGCTTAGTGGCGGTATTTTGCGCACCACCAGCGCTGCGGGCTGGTGGAGCAACGCAAAGCGTTTGCAAAGTCTTCCGCCTGAGAGGTGTAGTAGGTAAATCCGCCGGTGTAGGCGGTCTCAGTCTGAGTAGCAGACTCAGCGGCACTGGAAGAACCGAAGGAAGAAGCAGCGCTAGCAAATGGGGTGCTGGTAAGGCACAGTACGGCGCCGGCAGCGGCTGCAGCAGAACGAAAACGCATGTGGATACTCCTATTGGGGAGAGAAATAAAGACGATAGGCCTTAGCCTACTACAAGGTAAGTTTATCTGCGCACCATGTTGGAAATTGGGATATAAAGCGCACTTACCCACTTACCATTGTGGGGGCCGCTGCTGAAAGTGCCGTTTGCTGCAGCAACTCTTTTTTCGATTTCTGAAAGACCCAGTCTAGTCGTCATATGTTGATCTGTCTGGGCTTCAGCGATGAGTGAATGGACTTCTATATCGAGACCGCGGTAATTGCGTCGTAGTCGGATGGTGATTTCGGAACCTGCTTCGGCATATTTGATCAAGTTGGCGCTAAGTTCTGAAAAGACCAAATGCAGATCGTTGGGCAAAGCCATGGAACGCGCCAATTTCCCGAGCTTTCCTTTCACAGTGCATTCGAAACCATGGCTTCTCAGGAAGCTCTGCATCTCTTCCAGTTCTTCTGCGATGGTCGAGCGTGCTTTCTTTAACGTTGGAAGGTCCTCGTTTTTCATAAGGCGCAGCAGATCGCGGACCTCACCCATTGCCTTGCGTGCGTCATCCGCGATGGCTGTGGAGTTCTCAGCCACCTTCGGGTTGGTTTCTAGAAGGCCGAGTGTTTCTGAGCGCATGACCACCGAGGTTAACGTCGTTGCCACGGAATCATGCAGCGTGGTCATCAGCGCGTGTCGGTATTCCTGGTTCCTCTGCTCAGCGGCGAGCCTGCGTTGGCGCGCCTTTTTTAGCCAAACGCCGAAAATGATACCCAGCAAATTGATCGCGGACACCAGAACAAAGCTAAAGAGGTCGAGCGAGGTGCAGATGCCCTGTGCAGGATCGATAATGGAAAGAAGTACCAGCACCAGTCCTGGGATAACGGCGTGAGTCCATGGACGTCGGTAGGAAATTAGCCCAACGATGACTGCGCTCCATGCGACCAATAAGAACGAGCGCCATTCAGTATGCCATGTGCAAATACCAAAAAGCGCGCTATAAGCCGCAGCCGCCCACAGCGGGTGGTTCATACCGAGCGGGGTAAGTGCCACACCAAGGACGGCGAGCAACAGCGCACCGGGGGAGAGGAATAGTGGATCGATGGCCACGGTCAGCATCACGGCGATGATGAAGCCGACGCCGGCGAAGCTATAGAACCTCGTAGAGCTCATGGCAGGGTGATGAAGTTTAGCGCCAGCCCATCGTCATGAGCAGGCCGATGATGGCTAGGCCGAAACCGATGCCGTAATTCCATGGGCCCAGTTCCTGCATGAATGGGATGGACTCGCCGGCCAAGTAGTTGACCACGAGCCACAGCAGGCCGATGATCATCAGGCCCAGCATGATGGCGATGTACCACTTTGGCGTGCCCTCGGAATTGATCTTGACCGGAGTGCGGTTGGCCGCAGAGCTAGAGGACTGCGGAACGCCCGAGCTCTGGGTGATCTTTGACTTTGGCATTGCTAAACCTTCAACTTTTCTTTAGGCATTCTTTTTAACGGTTACTTTAGCAGGCGAAATTCGCTTGCTACTAGCGCGGGAGCAGCTCCGTGGTGGTGAACTCCCAGACGCGGAGCTCCACGGTTGCGTTCTTGCGAATAGTATCGCCCGCATTCACAGAAGCCCAGCCCACGCGGCCGTTATCCACCAGCGCACCGGTAGGAACAACGGGGCCGGTGCGCACGCTACCCTGCCAGCCGGCAGAGCGCAGTGCGGACTCAGCCTCAGAAGGCGTCTTGTGCAACAGGTTCGGTGCCGTGATGAGCATGCCATTGGAGACCTCAATCGTGACGGTCTCACCCTTGGCCAGCTTGCCGCCCTGGCTGCTGACGGATAGAACGCGGTCTGCCGGTTCCTGGGAGTCCACGACGTTGACGTTGACCTCAAAGCCCACCGACTCCAGCATGCTGACAGCGCGGTCTTGTGGCATACCGGTTACGTCAGGGACCTTCGCCTCCTCCTTGCCCTTGGACACGGTGACCTTGACCTTTGAGCCCTTAGACAGCTGCGAGCCGCCGGCGGGATTCTGAGAAATGATCTGGCCGGCAGGAGCATCGTCGTTTTTCTCTTCGACCTGCTCGTTGAGGGAAAGCCCGGCGTCGCTAAGCGCCTTGCCCGCCTCTTCCAAGGTCATACCGGAGAGATCCGGCACATCGGTGATCTCGTCACCGGAGGAAACAGTCAACGTAATCGAGGAACCCTTCTGCAGCTCCGAACCCGGCGCAGGGTTCACGCGGATTGCCTGGCCACGCTTAATATCCGGGTTAGCTTCTTCGTTGACGGTAACCAGCAGGCCCATCTTCTCGAGTTCGGCGACGACCTCGTTGCGTGGGCGCTTTTCTACCTCGGGAACAACGACCATATTGGCGCGGGCGGTCGCCTCCTCTTGCTGCTGAGCAGCACGATCTTCCTCGCGCGAGGCATTCCAGAAGTCCCAAGCAAAGTAGCCCATGATGGCAACCAACAGGCCCGCCAAGAAAAGCGCGAGCCACTTCAAGCCATTGCCGCCCTCTTCTTCCTCTTCCGGGCGAGTGGATTGCACAGGAGCGCGATGTGCACCCACAACGGGAGAGACCATCGAAGTCGCTTGCTCTTCCTCGCTAACGTGGCCGCGCGCAGCTTCAGTGAGCTGGCCATTGGCCATGCGCTGCAGGTCTTCGCTCATCTCCCAGGCGGATTGGTACCGATCCGCCGGGTGCTTGGCCATGGCAGTCAGAATGACCGCATCGATGTTGAGGCGCTGGGTATTAGTCAGGTGCGTCGTGTCGATGTACTGCGAAGGCGGAATCGGCTCTTCTTGAACGTGCTGGTACGCCACCGCGAACGGAGTCTCGCCCTCGAAAGGGGTGCGGCCGGTGACGGCCTCGTACATCACGCAGCCCAATGCGTAGACATCGGAGCGTGCATCCGCTGGGTTTCCACGGGCCTGCTCCGGGGATAGGTACTGAGCAGTACCTATGACCGCAGAGGTCTGTGTCATGGCGGAGGTTGAATCATCGAGCGCACGCGCGATGCCGAAGTCCATCACCTTCACCTGGCCGGTGTTGGTGAGCATGATGTTGGCGGGCTTGATGTCGCGGTGAATGATGCCGGCCTCGTGGGAAGCCTGCAGTGCATTTGCCACGGGTGCCAGCAGCTGCGCTGCTTCCTGAGCTGGAAGTGGGCCGTCTTCACGAACGATATCGCGCAGGGTACGGCCGTTGACCAGCTCCATCACGATGTAGGGGATCGCCATGCCATCGACGGTCTTTTCACCGGTATCGAAAACAGAGACGATGTTGGGATGGTTCAGTTTGCCGGAGTTTTGAGCCTCGCGGCGGAAGCGCTCACGGAAATTAATGTCACGCGCCATTTCGGGGCGCAGCATCTTGACAGCAACCGCGCGCCCCAGAACCGTGTCTTCGGCGTCATAAACCTCAGACATGCCGCCGGATCCGATGACCTGGCGAAGGTGGTAGCGGTCATTGACCATGTTCTAGGCACCATCCTGGGGTAGTAGATTTTCTAGGGGGTTATCAGGCAGCGAGTCTACTGCGGTTGGAGACGTTGGTGTTTCATTGACTTCGGTCTCCTGCTGGACAGTAGTAGGGATTTCCTGCTGCGTGGGGGTATGAACCGGCCGGGTCGGGGTGTTTTTCTCCTGCGTAGGTGTCTCCTCCTCAACCGAGTGCGTGGTGGTGACAGTGACCTGCTCAGGGGTATCTTCCGTGGTTTCTTCGGGGGTAACGACCTCGGTTGTTACGGGATCGCGGTACTCCGTAACCACGATGGATTCCGGCGGAGTGGTGGGCTCCGTGGACTCACCTGCGCCTTTGAAGAAGTTTGCCGCGAAGAATCCCAATGCCGCCAAGGCGGCCAATGCGGCAGCAATAAGAAGGCCTACACCAAATCCAGAGCTCTTCTTTTTCTCCTTCGGCACGGGGTGTGGGGTGTCCTTGACTGGGGCGCGCTCCGGGGTGGCGGTTTTGGGGTTGGCCACGCTGGCGAGCATCTCCGTGGACGCGGAAGGGGAAGGCTCGGCCGCCATTGGTGCTAATGCCCCCGACTTAGGCTGTGGCGGGCGCTGGCCGTTGCGCACTGCAGCGACGGCGTTGGTGAACTCGTTGCCGTCCGCAAAACGGGTGGTGGGATCCTTGCGCAGAGAAATCCCGATGAGCTCACGAGCAGGGGCGCTAATCGACGTCGAGAGTGGCTCCGGCGCCTGGCTGATGTGCGCGAGCGCGACGGACACCGAGGAATCGCCGCTAAACGGGCGCTTGCCGGCGAGCATCTCGTAGCCCACGACGCCCAAGGAGTAGACATCGGAAGCCGGCGTGACATCGAGACCCTGTGCCTGCTCTGGGGAGACATACTGCGCAGTGCCGACCACCATGCCGGTGCGCGTGAGTGGAACCGCAGCTGCTGCCTTGGCAATGCCAAAGTCGGTGATCTTGACCTGCCCGTTCTGGGTGATCATGAGGTTGCCGGGCTTGATATCGCGGTGCACCAAACCCATGCGGTGGATCACGGCAAGGCCATGTGCTGCCTGCTCCATGACATCGAGCGCGAGGGTCTCCGGCAGGGCGCCCTCGCGGGCTAGAAGGTCAGCGAGCGACTCGCCGCGGACGTACTCGAGCGCCATGAAGCAGAAGGTGCGGCCGTTGTCCTCGAGCTCGCGGTAGTCATAAGTGGCCACCACGTTTTCAGAGTTGATGGATTCCGCTGACTGAGCCTCGTTGCGGAAGCGGCTGAGGAATTCGGTGTTATCAGAAAACTCAGGGCGCAGTACCTTGATTGCTACCTCGCGGTCACCGCGGACGTCGTCAGCCAGCCACACCGTGGACATGCCGCCGTGGCCGATGATCCACTGCAGCTGGTAGTCATCGCCGATGAGGGCTTGGAGATGCTCTTTATTATCTGAGTTGCTCACTTTTACTGTCCTCCATATGCGCGCAGGATGGCGCGTCCGATAGGGGCAGAAACCTGGCCGCCGGTGGCAGACTCGCCGAGATTGCCACCGTCTTTGACCACGACGGCGACGGCAATGTCGCGGTCCGGATCGAACGCGACGTACCACACGTGTGGAGCCAGGCCATCGCCGTGCTCTGCGGTGCCGGTCTTGGAAGCAAAGGAGTTGCCATCGTAGCCGAAGGTCGAGTGCTCCGAGCCGTACATCAATTCCTTGATCGTGTTCGCAACATCCTCCGTTACCGCTTGCTCGGCTTGGCGGGGTTTGGTCGCGCGGATCTCATTCATCTGCGCATCAGTGATGCGGTTGATGAGGTAGGGCTCCATGCGCTTGCCCTTGTTGGCAACGGTGCCAGCCATAATGGCCGCCTGCAGTGCAGACATGGTCACGTCTCGCTGACCGATGGCGGACTGGGCAACCTGCGCGCCGTCGGCAAGCTCGCCCAAATTGCCGGCAGCACTGTTGACCCCGAGATCATATTTTTCGCCCACGCCGAAAGCCTCGGCGTACTTGCGCAACTCATCAGCGCCGATGGATTCAGACATCTCCACAAAGGCGGTGTTGCAAGAAAGCGCGAAGGCAGTCTGCAAGGTAACGGACTGGGAGCCGCCACACATCTGGTTTCCATAGTTGGTCAGCTCCGTCACGGAGTCCGGCAGCACGATGGAATTAGCACCCGTCAGCGAGGACCCGGGATTAAAGCCATTGTTGAGGCCGGCGGCCGTGGTGATGATCTTGAAGATGGAACCAGGAGGCAGGGTTTCCTGCGTGGCGTGGTTGAGCAGCGGGGTGCCCTCCTGCTCCTGCAGCGCGCTCCAGGTCTCGTCGGCGTTTTCTCCTAGCAGGTCATTCGTGTTGTAGCTCGGCGAGGAAGCCATGGCCAGGATCTTGCCGGAGGAAGGCTGGATGGCCACCGCCGCGCCGTTGTAACCCGGGCCAACCAGCTGATCATAGGCGGCCTGCTGCAGCGCAGGATCGATGGTGACCTCGACGTTGGCACCTACCTTTTCCTTGCCGGAAATGGTGTCGAGCCAGTTCTGGGTGAGGAGGGAATCGTCGGTGCCGTTGAGGATCTCGTTCTGAGAAGCCTCCAACTGGGAAGCACCGAACTGGGTGGAAAGGTAGCCGGTGATGTTGGAAAAGGCCGGCGAGTCGGTGGGGTAGGAACGCGAGTACTTGCCCTCGGAATCCTCGGTGGACTTAGCCAGCACCGTATCGCCGGCGAAGATCTGGCCACGCGGGGTGGTCTGCATGGCGTAGAAACCGCGCATGTTCTTCGGGTTATGTGCGTACTTGTCATCTGAAAATGCCTGCACCACGGTGAGGTTTACGAGCAACACTGCGGTCAAGAGGATGGCAAAGAGAGAGACGAGGCGGATCGACTTATTCATCGGGTTGCCTCCTGTACGGCGGGGAACATGGAAGTATCGGTAGGCGCATTGCTGCTGGTCTCACGCGCTGGGCGACGAGCCGCGTTAGAGATGCGCAGCAGGATTGCCAGCAGCATGTAGTTAGCCATCAGCGAGGAACCGCCAGCCGACATAAATGGGGTGGTCAGGCCGGTCATCGGCAGCATGGCGGAAATACCGCCAGTGACCACGAAGACCTGGACTGCCAGGGTCAGCGACAAACCGGATGCAACCAGCTTGCCGTAGGAATCACGGGACTTCAGCGCGGTATTGAAACCGCGAGAAGCCAGCATGCCAAACATGACCAGCACGGCGGCTAGGCCAATGAGGCCGAACTCCTCACCGATGCCGGCGAGGATGAAGTCGGAGTGCGCCACTGGGACGATCTCTGGGTGGCCTTGGCCCAAGCCCGTTCCGGAGATGCCGCCGGAGGACATGCCGAACAGTGCCTGGGAAAGCTGGTAACCGCCGCTGTCGTAGTTGCCCAGCGGGTCCAGGAAGTTGGAAAAGCGCGTTTGGATCTTCGAAGAGATCTGGTAGATGCCAAAACCACCAACGCCTACCAAGAGCAGGCCAATGAGCAGCCAGCTGACACGGCCAGTTGCCATAAACAGCATGCCGAGGACGGTGGTGAACAGCAGCAGCGCCGGGCCGAAGTCATTGGAGATGCCCATGATGACGATGGCTATTCCCCAAATCACCAGAATCGGCGCGAGGTCACGCAGACGCGGCAGGGAAAGACCCAAGAAGCGGTAACCGGCAACGGTGAACAGTGAGCGCTTTTGGGTAAGCAACATGGCGAAGAACAAGATGAGCATGATCTTCGAGAACTCGCCAGGCTGGATAGAAAATGGGCCCAGCCACAGCCAAATACGCGCCTCGACTCCCGGCGGCTGCGGCCACACCAGCGGCAGCGCCAGCAGGATGAGGCCGGCTGCGCCCAGGATGTAGGAGTAGCGGGGAAGGGAGCGGTGATCCCGCAATACAACCAGCACCAGCACGAAGAGGATAAGGCCGACGATCGTCCACATCACTTGCCGCCGGGCCAGGACACCATCATTGACGAGGTCGAGGCGCGCCAGCATGACCAGGCCGGTGCCATTGAGCAGGGACACAATCGGCAGCATGAGCTGATCCGAATGCGGCGCCAGGAAGCACAGCACCAGGTGGGCGACGGTAAAGACGCCGATGAATCCACCGATGAGGTAGAGGACGTCCATGGTCAAAATGTTGCCCTGGGAAAGTTCCAGGCTGACGGTGGTGATGGCAAAGACCACGGCCGCCAGAATCAGCAGCCCGAGCTCAGTGCCGCGGGAAAAGATCTTCTTCACTTAGCTCACCTCCCGGCACGTGATTCCTGGTTTAGCGGTTTTCTTCTCTAGCTTCTCGTCCGTCTTCTTGCTCGGCGTGCTGATGCACGGCTTGAGTGCCTTGGAGGACAGGCTCGAAAGCTGGGTTTGTACCTCGGCATAGGAACCCGAAGGCAGGTTATCTACGGCCGCGCGCTCGGAATCTGGCAGGTCAGTGACCTTGAACGGGGCGAAATCCCCCTCACACGGAGTGGACCCGAGACGCAGCGTATTTGCTTTATCGACGCAGGCATTTTGGTACTTGTGGTGCAAAGAACGCCCAAAGACTGAGAAATCTACGCCTTGCTCGATGCTGAGTGCCCCTTCTTCGTCGGTGGCGACGTAGAAGTTGTTAGAAATCTCGTTCTTGGTCCAGAATCCGCCGCCGATGACGAGCGCGAGCACCACTACGAGGGCGCCGATTACCTTCCAACCAACTTTCTTTTTTGGACTGTGAGGTTCCTCGGTGTCGTCTTCCTCTTCTTGGGGCGCAGGCGACGCCTCTCGTGGCCTTGTTAGCGCAGCCGCACGGCTGGCGGAGGAATCCGGGTGCGTCGGCTCAGGCACGACGCCTGCGATGGCGCCGACCTTGACCGGCGAGCTATCGCCCTTGCCCTCGACTACCTCGGCCAAGACGATGGTGACGTTGTCTGGGCCACCAGAACGCAGGGCGAGATCGCGGAGGGTAACCGCGGCGTCGTCAAGCGTGCCTTGCGAAAGTGCCAGTTCGATGGTGGCTGCCGTAACCGGATCCGAAAGACCATCGGAGCACAGCAGCAGGCGGTCTCCGACCTTGGCATCCAACATAAACAAGGTGGGATCCACCGGGCGACCAGTGTAGGCCTTGAGAATCAGCGACTTCTGCGGATGGGAGGAAACGTCCTCGGGGTCGAGGCGACCCTCATCCACCAGAGACTGCACATACGTGTCATCGCGCGTTACCTGGGTCAGCTTGCCGTCGCGCAGGCGATAGCCGCGGGAGTCACCTACGTGGCATACGCCGAACTCGGTGCCGTTGAACATCATCGCGGTAAGCGTGGTGCCCATGCCCTCGGTCTCTGGATGCTGCTCGACGTGTGCGGAAATGGACGCGTTTGCATCCTCTGCCGCGGCGCCCAGCAGCGCGAGCATGTCATTGTCTTCGGGGTCTTGGTCGAGGTGCTCCAAGTGCTCAACCATGAGCTGGGAGGCCACCTCGCCGGCGGCGTGGCCGCCCATTCCGTCTGCCAATAACAAAAGATGGGGACCAGCGTGGGCGCTGTCCTCGTTGTTTTGGCGTACTAGACCGCGATCTGTGATCGCGGTGAATTTAAGGCTTAAAGTCATGCCATCAACCTCACGGTCGTGCGGCCAAGTTTGATGTCGGTGCCAACGCCAACTCGCTCCGGCTGATCGATGCGAACGCCACCCACGAAGGTGCCGTTGCGGGATTCCAGGTCTTCCACAAACCACTCGCTGCCGCGGCGGAATAGGCGCGCGTGATGACCGGAAGAAAGTCATCGCCGGTGACAAAGTCACAGTCCTGCGCACGGCCCATGGTGCACTCTTCGAGCGTGCCGAGCTGCATGTGGGAGCCACGCAGGGGCCCGTCCACGATGTTAATCTGCTTGGGCGCTTCGCGACGCCGCGGAGTGGCCTTCGCCTGCGCCGAAGGCTGGTAGACGCCGGCAGCCTTATTGGCGTCCCGGCGCATTGCGTTCAAGGCCACCAGGATGAAAAGCCACAACAGTGCCAGAAGGCCGATGCGAAGAGCTAGCAAAACGACTGAATCCATGGTGACCTCCTTACTTTCTCGGCGGGGGTTAGTAGTTGTGGTTGTTCTCGGTGCCGGGGATACGGACCTCGATGTGGGAGTGTCCCATGGTAATGACGTCTCCGTCGGCCAGCAGCCAGTTTTCAATTGGCGTCTCGTTGACAGTGGTGCCGTTGGTGGATTGCAAATCTACCAAGACGGCATCCTGTCCGTTCCACGTAATCTCCGCGTGCTGGCGGGAAACGCCAGTGTCGGGCAGGCGAAGGTCAGCGTCGTTGCTGCGACCGATGATGTTGGAACCTTCCCGCACGTGGTACACGCGGGAGGAACCATCCTGCAGCATCAAGTTCACTGCGGGGCCCTGCGAGTGTGGCTGCTCTGGATTTTGATCCGGTGCCATAAAGGTGGTGGTTGCTGCCTCGTCTGCATTAAACGGGTTACTCATGTGGTCCTCCTGACCATCGTCTTCGTGGAAGATTGCGTCGAATCCGGTTTCCTCGGCGGGTTCGTGATCAATAAACGAAGACACTCGAAGCTGTCCTGTACGTAATCCTGATTCCTCCGCGATGCGTACGATGACCGGGCCGGCGAATGACCAGCCGTGGTTTCTAACAAAGCGGGTGAGTTGGTCGGCGAAATCTGCGGGCAGATCTGGGTCACGGGAGAGGTTTTCCAAGTCCTTGGAAGATACGCCTACTGTCATGACGTTGGGGCTGTAGAGGTTCTCGTCATCACCGCGTGCGAGATTGTCCTGCGCCTCCTGTTTGAGGAGCTCTTCAATCTCCGCGGGAACGACCTTGCCTCCGAAGACAAAGGCCATGCCATTGTCCAAGCCTCGTTGCATGGCGGAATCCAGCTTCGCGAGCTTTTCAAAAATTGCCACGTGCTGTCCTCCTTTTCTATGACAGGCTAATTATAGGGTGCCTACCCCTTCTAAACGTAGCCGCGCCGCCTAAAGTTCCGATGCTTTTAGGGGGCTTTTCCCCAGAAAACTTCGTGTTTGCCTGCGGATTTGTAGATTCTTAGCTCCTGCATGCTAATGTTAGTTGGTCGCCAAGACACTTAATACCCAGCCCGGGTGGCGGAATTGGCAGACGCGCTGGCTTCAGGTGCCAGTGTCCTTATAGGACGTGCGGGTTCAAGTCCCGCCCCGGGCACGCTGTGAAGTCTCGAGACATCGTTCCTTTTGGATGGTTTCTCGAGACTTTTCGTTTTACCTTTTAGAAAGTGCTTCCAAGGCCCCGCAGATGATTGTTGGAAGGGATAGCGAATGCTGTACATGGTTCCGGGTGCGTTGGCCGGAGGGCTAGTTTATGCAATTCTCCTAGGGCTCAGCTGGGCCATCAGCGTCATTTCTGCGCGGAGATATCGGCTTGGTGCGCATGGTCGATTCATTGTTTATTGTCTCATTGCTGTGGGGTTCATGATCTTTTTGGTTGTGGCCGGAGGCGGAGGCAACTGGGCCACCCATATGCAGGCGAGTGGTTACATTTTGGCTGGCTGCATCTTGAGTGCCATAGACAGCAAGATTGTTCCAGGGGATGAGGAGGCCGAGTCATGAAAGACCCGTTCCGGTTGCGTGGGCCGATCTAGAGACCACCTAAGAGATCCCACTGCGCTGCTTGGGCGCAGAATTCCTCCTTGCTTAACGAGCCTGCGCCGGCAGGAATACAGCCGAGCAGTGGCACGCCGGTGACCTTGGGAAGCTCCGCGATATTGAGGAGAGTGGCGAGGTCCGGCTCTTGTGGCAGCATGCCGCCAATCAGCCCTTTGACGTGAATGCCGCGGGCGCGGGCAGCTTCCACGGTGAGCTCAGCGGCGTTGAGGCTTCCCAACATCAAGCTGGTGACTATGAAAAGTTCGGCGCCGAGGTCACGGGCGACGTCGGCAAGCGTGAAGCTATCTGCGAGCCTAACCAGCAGGCCGCCCGCGCCCTCCACGAGTACGACGTCTGCATCGATGCTGCGAATCCACGCCAGCACCTCCTCTTTTTCGGCCTGCGGTAATCCCGCGCGCCGGGCAGAAAGGTTCGGCGCTAGAGGCTCCGGATAGTGCTTGAATTGCCGGGATTCCACGCCGGTAAGGCGTGTGATCGTGGCGCAATCGCTCGTATCTCCTGTTTGCAGCGGTTTCGCCACCACCACATGCTTGCCCGCCGCCTGGTACTGCGCGGCCAGGGCCGCCGTGGCAATGGTCTTTCCCACATCCGTATTGGTTCCGGTGATGCAATAGATCATGCGACCTCCCCGGCGGCAACGACGGCGCGGCAAATACGCGCTACTTCCTCATCGGTACAGATATATGGCGGCATCGTGTAGATGAGCCTGCCGAATGGGCGCAGCCATACGCCTTCTTCAAGGGCCGCCGCGGTGGTCGCTTCCATGTCCACGTCATGGTCCATTTCCAGTACACCGATGGCGCCGCGCACGCGGGTGATGCCGGGGGCGTCGCTAAGCCCTGCGCGTAAACCTTGCTCAATGCGTGCGACGTCCGCGCGCCAGGTGCCTTCTGCAATCATGGCGGTGGACTCGGCCGCCACCGCGCAGGACAGGGGATTGGCCATGAACGTCGGCCCATGCATCAATGCGCGTGGCTGCATCGTCTCCGCCACTTTTTGCGTGGCCAGGGTTGCTGCCAACGAGACAAACCCGCCCGTTAGCGCCTTGCCCACGCACATGATGTCGGGCGTGATTCCTGCCGCCTGCGTCATGAAGAGCTCACCTGCGCGACCAAACCCGGTGGCGATTTCATCCGCGATGAGCAAGATTCCGTGCTTATCGCATAGCTCCCGCACGCCTGCGACCAGCTCTAGGTCGTGGAAGCGCATCCCGCCCGCGCCCTGCACGCCGGGTTCGATGATGACCGCGGCGACTTCTTCGGTGATAAAGGACTCGAACTTATCCAAGTATTCCGCCCGCTGCTTAGCCGAGGCGCCTTCCGTGGGCGGAGCTGGGGCAAAGATCTGCTCGGCAAGGATGCCCTTCCACATAGTGTGCATGCCGCCTTCCGGATCGCACACGCTCATCGCGGCGAAGGTATCGCCGTGATAGCCCGAGCGCCAGGTCAAAAGCTTGGTGCGGCCGGGCGGCGAGCACTGCAGCGCCATCTTTACTGCCACTTCCACCGCGACGGATCCGGAATCGGAGTAGAAGACCTGCGCGTACTGGTGGTTGGTCAACTCCATGAGGTTTGCGGTAAGCCGCGCCGCCGGTTCGTGAGTGAGCCCGCCGAACATGACGTGGCTGAACCTATCGATCTGATCCTTCGCCGCCGCCACCAGCCGCGGGTGCGAATGGCCGTGGCATGCCGCCCACCAGGAGCTCATGCCGTCGATGACGCGTTGGCCATTCGCGAGTTCTAAATAGGCACCATCGGTGCGCAGTACCTGCAAGGCTGGCGCGCCGGGCGCGGCATAGGGATGCCAGATGTGGGTGGAGTCGATCGCAGCGACTTGAACACTGTTCAAAAAAGGCATGGAATTATCTCTACCACAGCAATAATCTCTTTTATGACTGTAATTGAACAACGTTCAAGGCTGGGTGTAGCTCCTGCGCTGTTCTTTCTTTCCTTGGTTATCGGAACTTCTCTAGCAGGCAGTCAAGTATCTTGAAATCATGAGGAAATTTGTTGCCGTTTCGAGTGCTGTAGCTGTAGTTGCGTTGAGCGTTGCTGGTTGTTCATCGGAATCCGAAAGCGATTCTCCGAAGCCGGTCTTCCGTGAGACTGCCGAACAACAAACCGAGTCCACTGAGAAAACTGAGTCCACAGAACAGACCCAGCAGCAAGCAGACCCGCAGCCGGTAGTAACCGAAACGGTAACTGCGGAAAATAAAGAAAATGAAGAGGAAGAGTGCGCGGACGGCGGCTCTGATTTGCAGAAGCGATTCGCCAACGGCGCAAAGGGCGTCCTCAACACGGATAAAGATAATTTTAAGTTCCACTACACGGTCAGTGACGGCGCCTATGATCCGTGCGCGGAGCTTAGCTACGCCGTACTGGATGGCGCCTTCGGTGATGAAAACGGTCCTGCCGGAACGGGTGCATCAATCGCAGACGGAATCCTCATTTGGTCCGAGGGTGAATTGGTCGGCGGCCACGGTATTACCGCTTCTTCCGTGGAAGAGGCTTCCGTGGTGGGAGACGATGAAATCGAGCTCACCGTGGGCAATCGCGGCCGTTCTACCGCAGAGGGAATTACCGAAACCGCACGCGTGCGCCTAGAGGTTGAAGATGATCAATTGGTCCCAGTTGGCGGAGACATTGAGCAGTACAAGTCCTTTACGGACGGACGTGCGCAGCTGTATCCCTAAAGTTTGTGGCCAACCCGCATTTGAAGCCGGAAAGACCCATAAACATCACGCAAGCTTGCACAAGTAACGCCTGCCACCAGAAGCCGGTGAGCGCGTATTCTCCTGTCATCCCGTGGTTCATGAGCAAGACGATGAAGAGCGTGAGCGCGGACAGTAATCCCGTCGTGGTTGCTGTCAGCGCGAAGGCTTCACCGATTTGTACCCGGAAAATGCTGTTCCTGGCAGCACCCGCCAAAGTTAGCGCCCCTGCGTCGTGAGCGATCCGCTTGCGCATTAACAGCGAAGTAGTAAACGCCGCCATCACGCTCGGCGCGATCGTCGGCCCGAGTACCACTACGAACACCTGCCACGGCGACATCGTAAACTCCTCCTCCATGCTCAACATGGCGCGGAGACCTGAGCCCACGGCGATGATGAGGCCGCCGAACAAGATCCACGGCATGATATGTGGTGCGGTGAAGTTGCTGCGTACGCGCACGTTCGCGCCAGCGATGCCGAGAGGTCGGGTCCACTGCATAAGCAGTGGCAACATCCATGGAACCAGGAATGCGAACAAGGGGATAAGGCCCAAACACGCGGACATTGCATCTATCGGATCTTCGATTAAGGTGCAGGCAAACAAGATCCCGGCACCAAGGATTAAAGCGAGCGCACACTTGGCAGCTGTCCACCGTGGCATCCCCGAACGGTAGATACGCCGCAATGACAAGAATCCACCCAGTACTGCGGCAAGTACGCACACCGCACTAGCAAGCACAACATCGCCCATCGTCACGGAGATACCGTCCACTCGAATGTTGTCGCGGTGGAAAGCATCGAGTGCGAAGTCCGTGAGAAATGTAGCGCAAAAGGCGCCAGGAACCGCACCGCACGTAGAGACCGCCGCAGTCTGACCCAGCACGAGTACAAAGATGAGCCAATTGGGCATGCCCACCATGCGCCAGCTGCGGTAGATGTGGATGTGCTCGTCGATGATGAGCTTCATCTGCGAGAAAATGACGAGAATATTGGAGCAGATAGCCAGCCCGAGGATGGTTCCGCCCAGAGAAGTTGTGTCATCACCGGTTGCGTTAATGAGCGCTACGGCGAGCGAGAATCCCATTCCGGAGATAAAACACGTCAGCGCCACCGCCAGCCAGGAAGGCCAATTGCTGTGTAGATCCTTAAGCCATACGGACATGGTGTTCCTCCAGCTTGTAGATGCGATCGGCCTTCGCGGCGGCCGCGTGCGAGTGGGTGACCATTACCACCGTGCTGGGTACGCGGACGAGATGATCCATGACCACGTCCGCCGTGTCGTCGTCCAACGCACCGGTGGGCTCGTCGGCGAAGATGAAGGGGGCGTCGGCAAGCAATGCTCGCGCCACCGCGACGCGTTGCTGCTGTCCGCCCGAAAGCTGTGCCGGTAAGCGCTTTTCCAGCCCGCCGATGCCCAAGCTCTCAAAGGTCTGGTGCAGCTTCGCCGGGCCGCATTTGCGGCCAGAGAACTTCGCCGTAAGTTCCGCGTTCTGCTGGGCGTTAAGCGATTCCAGGAGGTTATAGTCTTGGAACACGAAAGCGCGGTGCTTGCGCCCCGGTGCATTGACCTTGCCGGTTGTAGGTTTGTCGAGGCCAGAAAGCAGGCCGAGGAGCGTTGACTTGCCGCTGCCGGAAGGGCCCATGATGGCCACGAACTCGCCCGGTTCAATGCGCAGCGAGAGATGGTCTAGCACCAGATTCTTGCCGTATTTCTTCGTGAGATTTTTTGCGATGAGTGTCATGCTTTCGATTTCACGTTGAAAGGCGCAGTATTCCGATGGGGGAGACTCCCAGAAATTTAGGGGAGCTAGCTCCACTGCGTGTGTCCGAAGTGCGGATTAGGGTTGTACTCTATGGCAACTTTCAAATCCGTGGCGTGGAATCTAGTGCTAGCGCTGCTGTGTATTCCCGCTGCTGTGGTTTCCGTTGTCATGCTGCCGTGGATTCCGCTCGTTGCGTCCCTCATGGCCGTCATTACCCGCGGCGGCGCACGGTGGTTGGGCGTGAAGATTCGCTACCGCACCCCACATCGCTGGTTTGATTGGCAGCAGTTCTATCACCTTCTGATTCAGCTTTTGCTCTCGATTTTGAGCATGGCGTTGTGGCTGTTCGTGGGGGTTATGACGGTGGTATTCTTCATCGCTCCTTTCTTCACGGATAGGTTCAACATCGGTAGCCTCGTCATTGAAAATCGAGCCCTGGCTATCGTGGTGAGCTGGACGTTTGGCTGCCTGTGCTTGCTGGTCCTTATCTTTGGCGCGAAGTTTTTAACCTTTCTTTCCGTGAGCACCACCCGCCTGGCGTTGGAGAGCGATGCGCGAGCCACGCTTATCGACGCCTTCTCCGGCGAGCGCCGCCGCATCGAACGGGAGCTACACGACGGCCCGCAGCAGTACCTCACCGCGCTCAAGCTCAACCTAGCCGCGGCGAAAAGGGGAGACACCGCGGCTCTCGACGCCGCCGACCACAACGCCAGCCTTGCTCTCTCTGCCTTGCGCGACACGGTCCGTGGCATCGCACCGCAGGTCCTCTTCGATAATGGCCTGATTGCGGCTCTCGAAGAACTCCTCGTCCATTCTGGGCTGGAGACCACCCTCGAATGCAAAGGCGAAGAACGCTCCCTTGATGAAACCAGCGCCTTGTTGGCATATCACTGCGTGGCAGAGGGACTAACCAACGCCGTAAAGCACGGTGAGGCCACCGCAGCAACTGTGAAGCTGGACTACCGAGAAGGGATAAAGATTTCCATCACCGATAACGGGCACGGGTTAACCGCAGGCGAGGGAACCGGCATCGCCGGCCTGGAAGAGCGCGCCATAGCCCTGGGCGGAAGCGTGAAACTAGAAGACACTGATCAGGGCGCACGGTTAAGGATGAAACTGCCATGAAAATTTTGCTTGCTGAAGACTCCGCCCTGCTGCGTGCGGCAATCGAACAACTCCTGCGTTCCTTGGACCATGAGGTCACCACGGTCGAAGATGCTGATCAATTGCGTGCTGCGGCAGAAGGATTCGACATCATTGTCACCGACGTCAGGATGCCGCCGCTTTTGCAGGACGACGGCCTGCGAGCAGTCAATGAGATTCGCAAACGTACGCCCGAGCAGCCCGTCGTGGTGTTGAGCCAATACGTCGCCGCCAGCTACCTGGACGGACTCATCGAACACGGCGGATTCGGCTATCTTCTCAAGGAAAGAATCGCCGATGTGGATGAGTTCATCCATGCACTGGATACGGTCTCTGCAGGTGGCACCGTGGTAGATCCGGAAGTCGTGAGCACTTTGCTCTCCTCCCGGAAGATGGGCGTCGATAAGCTCACGCCCCGAGAACGCGAGGTACTAGCCTTGATGGCACAAGGCGCCAGCAATCGCGAGATCGAAGGCAAGCTCGTGCTCACTGCCGGTGCAGTAAGCAAACACGTGGCGAATGTTTTCATGAAGCTCGGGTTCAGCCCCGAAGACGAAAACCGCCGCGTCAAGGCAGTCCTGGCATGGCTGCGCACCAAGCGAGAATGGAGATTGGAATGAAAAAGATTCTGGCGGCATCTGCAGCAGCAGCGCTTTTGGTTGGCGGCGGCACTGCTTTCGGTGTTGCCACGCTTGCGGCATCTCCGGAGCAAGCAGATTATTCCGTCGAGAGGTCCGCAGACGTCAAGGTCGAGATCATGGATCCCGAAGATGTCTTAAACCCCGATGACGAAGCACGCATGCGTCGTGACGTTGAGCGAATCCACTTCGCAGCTCCGGTCAAGCAGCTGAACTACCTTGTCTTCAAAAAGAACAAGGACGAGGTAGAAGATTCCGTCGAAGAGTATCTACGCGATAATCACCCAGACCTCATTGGCGATGACCATTTCACCGATGGCCAGCTCTTCGTTGGCGTGGGCCTCGATCCACGTCAGGCTTTCATCTTCGCGGGCAACGATGTGGGGAAGGACCTGTCCCTGGAACTAGAAGATGGTCATTTGGAAGACGCAATCGAAGAGATCAAACCGGGCGTGAAGGCAGGAAATATCCCGGCAGGTCTTTTCGCTGGCGCTGACTATGCTGCCGATGCAGACAAGGTCAGTGAGGAGCTTTATTCCGATGCTAAGGCTAACCGCGGTCTCGGTATTGGCTTTGGTGGTTTCGGCGCGGGTGCGGCTGCCGGAGGAATCGTTGCTGCGGTGGGTGCTACGCGGCGTCGGAAAGCGCAGCGTATTGCGACCGCCCGTGAGGATTGGAAATACGTTTCACGGGCTTATGGGGATATCGCTCAACGCTTGAATGCCATCGACGTGCGTGCGCACTCTTTGCAATCAGCGCTTGTCGACGCCCGGATGCGCGAGGAATGGGAGCAACTGCGCGACGAGTTCCTCAACCTCGACGATACAGTTAGCTCTTTTGCCAGCCTGAACGAGCAGTCCTCCGACGAGGAATTCGACCAAGCGGTGAGTGGAATCGAGGAAGCGAAATCCATCTGTGGCCGCGTAGATACCGCAGAACACAACATCGACCGTCTGTATGCCATCGAGCATGCTGACGTTAACGCGCGCCGCAAAGAACTCTATGAGCTACGCAAGGACCTGATTGAGGCGCGCACGGAATCCACGGGCGGGGTCGCGGAAGAAGCATCCCGACTGATTGCCGTTTCCGAGGAGATCGATGCGGCCGCGCCTGAATTTATGGATCGTTACCTCGAGCTAGTGGAGCGCGCAGCCACGCTCTTTGGGCAGATCCAAACGCAGTTACAAAAGGAAAACGAAGCGGATGAATTGGCGGCGCGCCCGCGTATTGACGAGTCTTCCTTCTATCCGGGAGTGGGTTATCACGGATTCGTACCTTTTATGGCGATCAGCTCATGGAACAGCGCTTCCGTAGCTTCTTCACCCAACGTGAGCAGCAACTTTAGCTCGGGGTTCTCCGGCGCTGGTGGTGCCTCGAGTTTCTGACACTTTGAGTATTGTCCGAACGTACACACCCGGCTACCCTATCTTGAATAAAATCCGTGAGCAGGGTCTATTCTGTGGGGCATGCGTCGAATTACCACCTTCCTCACGGCTTCTTTTCTAGCCGCTACCGTGTCCATCGCACCTGCTCAAGCTGCCACTTTTGAGACCTCAGTGCCAGAGAGCTATGGCATCAACGATCCGAGCTGCGTTTCTGATGTTGAGCCAGTGGTTCTCATTCATGGCACCAGCGATAATTCCTCGGCCTGGACGGATCTGATTCCGCGGCTGCAGGAGCAAAACATGTGCGTGTGGGCATTCGACTACGGCGCGGACGATGTCACGTTGCAGAATGCAATCCCGGCCATGAAGGCGATTGGGGATCTTGATGCTTCTGCTCGCGAGATTGCAGAGCAAATCGAGTATGTTCGGTCCGCTACTGGCTCTGACAAGGTCAACCTCGTGGGCCATTCCCAGGGCGGGCTGCACACCAAGACTTTCACGCAGCTCTACGGTTCCCCAGAGGAGGTCTCCCGTGTTGTCGCAATCGGTGGCAACTATCACGGCACTACGCTGAGCGGTATGGGACCTGCGTTGAGTGATATTGCCAAGGTTATGCCGAAGCTGGCTGCCTTCTTGGGCACTACGGCCGGCATTCAGCAGCTGCAGGGCTCGGACTTTATTGAGAAAATGAACAAACGGCCCGATACCGCGCCGGGGGTTAAGTACACCTCGATCTATAGCCCGGCGGATACCACCGTCACGCCGAACGAAACCTCGAAGCTTACTGCGGTACCAGGCGCCGACGTTGAAAACGTCAGCTTGGGCGACGTCTGTGAGGCCCCAGCAGCGCATCCAGATCTGCCGCACGATTCTTGCGCGCTCGATCAGGTTATGTGGGGTCTTACCCGCTAATGATTCATGGGGCACTCGCTTGTCGACGTCGTGGCAAACAAGTGCGCTACCTGCCGCGAGTGGTTCGCCTGCACGCGGACGAGTACTTTCTGCCCTTCTAGAAGGAAGAAAGCTGCGAAACCTGGGACTGTGCCTGGGAGAAGAGATCCTGGATGATCTTGTTGATGTCCGGAATGCGGAAGACCTGCGGGCCAACCGGCACATCAACCGTAGGCTGACCCGGAACCACACCAACCGAAATTACGTTTGCTGGGGCAGGGGCTGGTTTTGGAGCTGGAGCTGGGGCTGGTTTTGGAGCCGGAGCGCCACCATTTAGACCACAACGCGCGATCGCCTCATCCGCGCGCGCGATGGCATCGCGGATTTCGCCACCACGCGGGTGGAAATTAGCAGCGGCGAGCGCCTGGGACTTCTTGGAGTTGTAGTCGGAAGCGTTGGTGTAATAGCGGCTTGCCTGATCGCAGGAGATCTGGCCCGCAGGAACCTTCGCGAGGTAGTCATCCACCATGTCGGCGGAGGCGGCTGGGGTGGCAAGGGAAACGG
>NZ_KV800694.1:133783-148247 GCF_001810285.1 Corynebacterium sp. HMSC071F07 | reverse complement strand
GACTTACGTACTTTGCTCATGCAGGCCATTGTGCCATGAAAGTGCAGTAAGTGGAAGGTTTACTCGGCCAAGGACAGCATCTTCAACATATCGCTCTGTGCTGCTCATGACCGCAATCTAACAATGCTTCTCGCGTAGTGCAGGGGTTTTCAGAAGCGGTGCGAGTTCAACGTGAGGTTCGGCCAAATCTACCCATGCGTACTCGGCAATCTCCGCTGCAATGTTTGGGATGACAGGGGATGGATAGCTGAAGACATCTGCAATGACCTCATGATTTTCCTCGTTGGCGGCGGCTGCGCGGAAGGTGCCGCGTGGGCTAAGTAGGGCACCATCAAGCGTGACGCCAATTTCCTCTCCTACCTCGCGCACTGCAGCTTGGAGGGGCGTTTCGTCGGGGTCTGGTTTACCACCCGGAAACTGAAACGCGGTGGTGTTTTTCTTTCGCACGCAAAGGACATGGCCTTCTGAGTTGTGGAAAATGACAGCGCTTACGTGAATTTCTTGTGTTGGCATGGAGACGAGCTTATCAGGACATGAAGTAACCCCCTTCCAATATGTAGTACATGTGCTATCTTCTTTAGTGAGAATTGAACCGAAGGGAGTGTAATGACTCGAGTAATTGAAATCGACGGCCTGGCTTTCTCCTATGGTGCGAAGAAAGTTCTGGGCGGAGTGGACTTGCATGTTGACCCCGGCGAGGTGGTGTGCTTGCTTGGCCCAAACGGTGTGGGAAAGACCACGCTGCTGGAAAACATTGTGGGCACGTTGACTCCAACTACCGGCAGGGTTCGTGTTTTCGGGCAGGACCCTCGCAGGGTAAAGGCCGGGTTCTGGTCTCGTGTGGGTTTGGTTCAGCAGAATTGGTCCGACCACCCCAAGTGGCGCGTTAAAGACCAGTTGGCATGGGTTGCGGGCATCCATGAAACCCACTCACCGGCAGCAATGGGGGTTGAGCAGGCGCTTGAGTTGGTGTCTTTAGGGGATAAGGAAAATCAGAAGATTTCGAGCCTGTCCGGTGGCGAGCGGCGTCGCCTAGATTTTGCGGCAGCGCTCATCGGTGGGCCTGAGTTGTTACTCCTAGATGAGCCGACGACGGGGCTCGATCCGGTCTCGAAGACACAAATGCACGACGTGATTATGGACCACGTGGATCGTTCCACCACGGTCCTTATGACCACCCATGACCTTGCAGAAGCTGAAAAGCTCGCCAGCAGAATCATCATCTTGGGTGAGGGAAAAGTCCTAGCAAACGGCAGCCCTATGCAGCTGCGCTCAGCACATTTGGGAACTGCGGAGGTCTCGTGGGTTGCAGATGGGGTGCGCAACGTTCATGCCACGGAAACGCCAGAGAAATTTCTGCAGAGCCTTCCTCTTAGTTCCATCTCTGAATTAACCGTGACGCGTCCGACGCTAGAGGATGCCTACCTTTCCATCGTGAAAAAGAATGGGGAACAGTAATGAAAATCTTCAAAGCAGCCCTCCGCCAGGCGGCAAGTGACATTCGGCCGCAGCTTGTAGGCGTCGGAGCGTTCATGGTGTTCGCGCCCGTTCTGTTTATCGTGGTGATGGTTCGCCAAAGCTCGCAGGAGATGATTGAGCAAACTTCGACTTCGTCGGTAATTCTCGCTGGTTTGGTCGGCAGCTTTTCGACGTTCGTGATAATGCAGATTGCTGCCGAGTTCTATAGCGACAGATTAGGCGGCGCCTTAGTGCGCGCGCGAATGTTGCCTAATGGCTCGTGGGTGTGGGCAATCGGCAAGACAATCTCTTGTGTAAGCGTCGTATTCATCATGCAGGCAGTACTGCTCTTTGCCGCACTTTTTATCTTGCCGAACCTAGAAATTTCATGGGGTCGTATTGTTCCCATGCTGGGCATCGCTTTGCTCTCGAATCTAGCCGCAGCACCTTTGGGGCTGGTGCTCGGTGCGTTCATGCGTGGGACATATTCACAGCTTGTCGGTTATGCCATCGTCATAGCGCTGTTTTCTACCAGCGGCAGCTTTATCTCCTTGGCTGACGTTCCTCGCTGGATACAGATTCCGCAGCTCATCCTGCCCTTCTACTGGTCCGGACACCTATCGCGGTGGATCTCGGATAATCCTGCGCAGTGGGAGTACGGCGGAGAATTCACCCCTGTGCTAGCTGTGGGGGTTCTTCTTACTTGGATCATCGTTGGATTTATAGTTGTTATTGCCTTGCTACGCTATAGCTTCCGCAAGGAGACTTTTGGCTCCCTCGCCAATATCCAATCCAAGACTCGGGCCCAAATCGGAATTTAGAAATGACTGAAGACATAGTTCACAACCGCATCGCTGTGATGCGTACTGACCGGCGAATCAGCCGGCGTGAACTCGCCGAGGCCCTAGGCATTCACTATCAGACGATTGGGTACCTAGAGCGCGGCGAGTCTGCACCGTCGTTGCATCTTGCTTTGCGTATTGCGCAGTATTTTGGAGTGTCGGTGGAATCCGTTTTTTCCTTGGATGAATTCCCGCCGTTGTCTTAGCGGTTTGCCACCTTATTCACTTGCTTTTCCATGAGCTGGCGGAGTGCTTGCTCATCGTGCGAGCTGACGCTGACGACGGCGCCGTCGACAAGCGCGTGCGCCACGAATTCGCTCTCGCCAGGTTCACCGACTAGCGGGTTCGCAGCGGTTCTTGTTCAACCTCGCTCCACCGGCCGCGGAAGATGAAACCCATCGGGGCGAAGGTGAGCACGCCGAAGTCGGAAATGCCGACGAGGATTTTTCGCCGATACTCAGCGATACATCGCTGCGGCGCCAATGAGCCACGGCCAGAATGCCATTGCCCACTGGGCTTTGCGATCATCGCCGGCAAAGCGCTTGATGTACGGCGCAAAGTGCCAAGCGGTGGCGAACATGCCTGCCACACCCACCGCGCACATGACTAATTGCACCCATGCGGGCCAACCGAGTGCATCCACAACCGTTGCTGTGTCACCAGCGCCAGCGGGCGTGATGACGAAATAACACACGCCTTCCATGATGGAAGCAAAGCTGAACCAGATCCACACCAGGCGTCTTGGTTGTAGCAGCGAGCAGATGATACCGCTGAGCAGGCTAAAGATAGGCCCGGCGGCCGCAATCAAAGCGGTGTGCGTTGGGATATCTTCGCTATGGGTCACCGCGAACGCAGAGAGGCTGGCGGAATGTCCCAACGCCAAGGGGGTGAGGAAATGCGCGCACTCGTGCAGAAACACCATGATGGTGGTTCCGATGATGGCGGCGAGGGTGGAATTAATGAGCAGTGTGCGAGGCATGGTTGTGACTAGCTCTTTATCTCCTCCTTTAAAGCAGCGGCCTGCTCGTGGGCACGGCGGCGCCTACTTGCGATGGCCTGCGCGAAAGTCTGCGTCCAGTTCTTCTCCGCGATGGGGCCGGTGGGCTCGGTGGCTTTCCACGTCCCATCTTCGAAGAGCCAGAAGATATCCCCGGTGTATGGGTCCATGATGTAGAAGGCTGTGCCATCCGTCTTGATGTTGTGGTGGTGTTGGCACAAGCAAGCAAGGTTTGCGGGGGTTGTTGGGCCACCGTCGGCGAAATTGACGCGATGGTCCGTTTGGCATTTATAGGCCGGATGGTTGCAGCCCGGGTAGCGGCAGGTTCCGTCGCGGCCTTCGACGTATTTTCGAATGTTCGCCGGAGTGATGTAGTTCTTGCTCTCGGCGTATGGGTCGACCTCGTGGACCTCCGAAGGGGAAACGGGAGTACGGGACCAACCGTGGCCTTGGATGAAGGTTGGCGCGCCGGGGATGTCAGTTGCTTGGTAGGTGTGCAGGATAACCTTTGGTTGGGCCTCGCCGAGGATGAGGCGCGTCATGGCCTGGGCGAGTGGAATCTGCTCGGCCTCGGCGAAGGCGCGTACCGCCTGGTCGACGCTCGCGATGGTTTCTGGATCTGCTTCCAGCGTTACGGAGAATGGGTCGGTGCTGTATCGACCACGGCGGCGCGTATCTTGCAGGGCAATCGTGTCATCTTCGGCGCTAATGAGCTCATTGAGTTTGCGCTTGATATTTGCTTGCGTGGGCGGGACTTGGTTCGCACGCTTTGGCGTGAGGTACTTGGTGATGCCTGCGTCGATGCGGGCAAGGGCGCCGGCAAGCGGCCCCCCCAAGCTTGTCTAAGGACTCGTTGATGGGGATAAGCCGATCTAAATCTAGGTGGAGATAGCGCTCTTGGAGAGCATGTAGTTCTGGCATGGATTCGAGACGATCTAAAGCCATGAAAATTTTGGATATGCGCGCCGGGCTAACACCGGTGGCAGAAAACATTCTCTGCACCGCGAGCTCAATATCGTTATCGAACTCCGGCAGATGCTCGCGCCAGAAGCGCAGCTCTGCATGCCGGATTTGTGCGGCGGCTTGGGCTATTTCGTCTTCGGGGTTGGTGTGAGAGTGGTAGGGCACTTTCATAGCAAGAGGTTCCTCACCGTTAAAGTGTTTCGAACTAACTTACGAATCACACTTTAAAACATGCCCCGGACACGGCTTGCCGACGCCGACTTTTACCAGGTAGTGTCCTACTTTTCGGAAGAGAGGAACCGCGTTACAAGTGAGTCATAAGCGCGCACTGTAAGCTCCAAATCCTCGAGATAAAGATGCTCGTCGTGGCTGTGTAGCTGGGAGTTGGCGCTCGCCATATCGCGGGCTTCGGCATGCATGGCAAAGCCATAAGCGTTGCCGCCCATACGGCGCGCGAAACGCAGATCGGAACCACCCGTGGCGTGGACTGGAACCACATCTTTATCGGGGAAGAACTCTTTGGAGGTTGCCTCAATCGCGTGCCAGAGCTTCGTATCGGTAGAAGATTGCGTGGCGTCTTCCGTAATCAGGTGCTCGATTTCAACCTCGTCTGCAAGATCTCCTAGCGCCTCGCGCAGGAAGTCATCGAGCTCATCCTGGGTCTGGCCTGGGAAGGGGCGGATATCCATCTCCAGGTAGGCGTGGGAAGGCAGCACGTTGATTGCGCCGCCAGCACGTAGGACGGTCTCGGCGATGGTGGTGTGGCTAAAGGCGTGAGCGTACGCGGCAAGATCGCCGAACTTCGAGTAATCGCCGGTACCTGCAATTAGTGCCGCCTCTGTTTCTGGATCGAACTTGAAGGTCTTGACGAATCCCTCCCAGATCTCATTCGAAGCAACCGGCGGTTCAGCAGCGGCGATGCGGCGTGCGACCTCGCCGATCTTCAAAATTGCAAAGTCCTTGCCATAGGGCGTGGATCCGTGGCCGGCGTCGCCATGCACGTGGATGCGGCGCTGGCCGGCGCCCTTTTCGCCCACATTAAAGCCCACCGCGTCGGGTAGGTGGCTGCCGCCGGTCTCGGACAGGCAGTTCTTCCACGAAAACGCATCCGGGTGCTGCTCCGACATGAACTTCACGCCGAGCCCGCCGCGGGCTTCTTCGTCGGCCATGCCTACGAATGCAAGGGTGCCGCCCGGGTTGCCCTCCTGAGCAATCTTGCGGGTGACCGCCGCCATGGAGGCGGTAATAAAGAGCATGTCGACGGCGCCGCGGCCGTAGAGCTTGCCGTCTTCAATGAGGGCGTCGAAAGGCGGCTTGGTCCACTTCGGCTCGTCAACGGGAACCACGTCCGTGTGTCCCATGAGGGTAAGCGGCTCTTTTTCTGGATCGCCTGGGACGGTGACAACGATGCTTACGCGCGAGGGGTGGGATTCATAACGCGCGATGGAGACGTCGGTGCCCGCGAAGAACTTCTCCAAGGTGTCGGCGTTGCGCACCTCGTTGCCGGAGTCCGGCGTGAGGTCATTGACGCAGGCATTGCGGATGAGTTCTTGCAGTAGTTCCAGGGTGTCGTCGTAAAGCGTCATGCGTTTAAGGGTAGTCGCCGGGTGAAATTTCGGTTCTTTTAACAAAAATTGAACGACGTTCAAGTACGCTGCTCTCCATGAGCATTATCGATATCGCCCGTGATAAAGCCCTAGGCCAGGGAATTGGTCTTAGCCAAGAAGAATTGCTGGAAGTGCTGCAGGTTCCGGATGAGCAGCTCGAGGAAATCGCAGACATTGCGCACCAGACTCGCCTGAAGTGGTGTGGCCCGGATGTTTCCGTGGAGGGAATCATCTCGATTAAGACCGGCGGTTGCCCGGAGGATTGTCATTTCTGCTCGCAGTCCGGTCTTTTTGAGTCCCCGGTGCGTGCGGCCCGCCTGAACATTCCGGAGTTGGTGGAGGCCGCCAAGAAGACCGCCAAGACTGGTGCGACGGAGTTTTGCATCGTTGCCGCTGTAAAGTCGCCGGATGAGAACTTGCTTTCCCAGGTCGCGGAGGCAATCCCGGCGATTTTGGATGAA
Source organism: Corynebacterium sp. HMSC071F07 (assembly GCF_001810285.1). Taxonomy (NCBI): domain Bacteria; kingdom Bacillati; phylum Actinomycetota; class Actinomycetes; order Mycobacteriales; family Corynebacteriaceae; genus Corynebacterium; species Corynebacterium sp. HMSC071F07. Next base: position 141,919 of record NZ_KV800694.1, on the reverse strand, counting down.
GTCGATATCGAGATTTCTTGTTCCCTTGGCACGCTGACCCGCGAACAGGCGCAGCGCCTGAAGGACATGGGTGCCCAGCGCTATAACCACAACCTGGAGACCTCTCGTTCCTTCTTCCCCAACGTGGTGACTACGCATACCTGGGATGAACGCAAGGAGACCCTGGAGAACGTGCGCGCGGTGGGCATGGAAGTATGCTCCGGCGGCATCATCGGTATGGGTGAGTCCTTGGAGGATCGCGCCGAGTTCGCGTACCAGCTCGCGCAGATCGAGCCTTGCGAGGTCCCAATGAACTTCCTCGATCCGCGCCCTGGCACCCCATTTGCGGATTACCCGCTGGTTCCGCTGGGTGAAGCGCTGCGCGCCGTTGCCGCTTTCCGCTTGGCGATGCCGGCTGTGACCTTGCGCTTTGCAGGCGGCCGCGAGCTTTCGCTTGGCGACGACGGCACGGAGAAGGGTCTGCTCGGCGGCATCAACGCGATCATTGCGGGCAACTACCTGACCACGCTTGGCCGTCAGATTGAAAAGGACGTCGACATGCTGGGCCGCATCGATCTGCCGATCAAGGCTCTGTAATGGATGAGTTGGCTGCTGCCGTATTGGCAGGGGAGGAGCCAATCTTCCATCCGAATACCGGCGAGCCGTTTAAAGACGCGCACCTGCATCCAGCGGCGGCCGCCGGCTTGGACGTGCCGCGTTTTTGCCAGATCTGTGGCCGCCGCATGGTGGCGCAGGTCCGCCCGGACGGATGGAGCACGAAGTGTTCGCGCCACGGAGAGTTGGATTCGGATTGGCTCTACGTGGAGACCCTTCCCTAGCTTGGCCCGAGTTGTCCTAAATTGGAGGCATGGATCCCGCCGTTGAATTAGCCCACAAGTCCGCGTTGCGTTCTATTGAGCGCGTCGTCACGGAGACCGCGGAACCGACGCAGCCAGGGCTTGCGCTTAGCGACGTCGCCAAGCAACTGCGTGCAGGTGGCGTCATGGTGCTCACGGGGGCGGGGGTGTCCACGGAGTCGGGCGTGCCGGATTATCGCGGCCCGAAAGGTTCGTTGAGCAGGCATCGACCCATGACTTACCAGGAGTTTCGGCACGATCCCGCGGCCTCGCACCGCTACTGGGCGCGTGCCTTTGTGGGCTGGCGCGTGATGGATACTGCGCGCCCGAATCGCACGCACTACGCCTTGGTGGAGCTCGAGCGCGCCGGGCTGCTCAGTGGGCTTGTCACGCAGAACGTCGATGGCCTCCACAAGGAGGCGGGGCAGAAAAATGTCGTTGCCTTGCACGGTGACATGAAGCACGTGGTTTGCCTGAACTGCGGGAACGTGGAAGAGCGCGAGCTTTTCGATGTCCGCGCGGAGACCCTCAACCCGGGCTTCTTAGCGCGCTGGGGGGTCAGCGAGGACCAGGTCAACCCGGACGGTGACGTGGCGCTTTCGCAGGAGGCCGTCGATGAGTTTGTGATGCCGCCCTGCGTTGTGTGCGGCTCACTGCTCCTCAAGCCGGACGTGGTCTACTTTGGGGAACCGGTTCCGGCCGCGAAGAAGGATGCGGCCTATGAGATTCTGGCTGGATCGCGCTCCCTGCTGGTGGTGGGCTCCTCGCTGGCCGTGATGAGCGGTTTCCGTTTTGTGCTCGACGCCAAGAAAGCGGGTAAGCGGGTATCCGTGATTAACGGTGGTCCGGGGCGTGGGGATAATCGTGTGGATACGCTGTGGCGGACGCAGGTTGGTCCGGCTTTTGACGAGCTGCTCGACGAGCTGTCCATATAGGGTTCAGTCCCGGCATAAACCAAATGATGAGTGCCGCAACGAGTGCACTGAGTACACCTACGTGAAGTAAGTACTTGACCGGCGTGAACCACCACGCCGCCAGCGTGCCCGCGATGATCAACAACCACAGGGAGGGGATGACGTAGCCGGATGCCACGGTGGTGTTTTCATACCAATTGAGGTTGGGGAAGCGCCCGCGTGCTTCCGCGCGGATGCGGCGCTGCGGTTTGTGCGTTTGAGCCACGGCGCAGAAAAGGACAAATGCGAGCCCAGCGGCCCCAACGATGAGGTTCCCGGTTGCTCCGCCGAATACGAGAGTGGCTACGGCCACGGCGATGGCGATGCGTTCGCCTACCGTGAGCGGTAGGCCGACTGCTGGATCTACATCGGGGTAAATGTTGCGGAAAGCGTCCACGGAGGGGGTGTTTTCTGTGGTCAAAGAGGGGTACACGGTTGACGCCTGCCTTTTAAGTTAGGTAAGTATAACATGTATTAAGTAAGCCTAGCCTATCTAAATCTCTTCGTTAAGGTGACTCACTCTCATGAAAAGAACCCTTCTTGCATGCCTTGCCTCCGCGTTCTTGGTTGCAGGTCCGGCCGCTGCGCTGACACCCCAAACAGCCCATGCGGCAGAAAACTGCACCTGGAACTGGGGAATTAAGCAATCATTCCGCAACTACATCAAAGGCAACATTGCACATGGTTCGTGGGGCGCAAATGGCATTGGTTTCACAGGTGATGAACGCGGTCAGGGTGCGTTTACCTTCACGCCGACAAAGGCCAGTGTGGAAGGGGACTCGGTGGTGATCCCCTTCAACGGAAACCTCAGTTTCAAGGGGCACAACGGCGTCCTTGACATGAACTTGTCCGACTTCCAAGTCCACGCCTCGGGAAACCGCGCAGAGATCTCGGTGGACTACGTCTCTTACGAGCTCGATAGATCCGCCATGGCCCGAGGCCAGGAAATCCGGGGTGACAATGAAGTCATTGCGATTATTGACCTGCAGAATCCGGTCAAACCCGAGAGCGGCTCGGTCAACCTCACCGGCTCCACCACTTTGACGCAGGGCGGAAATCGCCTCTTCACCGGCTTCTACGAGCCCGGCGAAGCCTTGGATCCTTCCTCGGGAACCGTGGGCCTTGATGGTAGTTGCGCGGCAGGCAAAGGCACCGGCGATGTCCCAACGTCGATCACTGGTAAATTTACCGGCTTCAACAAAGAGGCCATGGCAATCCTGTCCGAGACTAACGACACCATGAATGGCATCACCACGTTCATGGGTAACACCGAGAAATTCTTGAGCCAGCTCAAGTCCTTTTATGGCGATTCCGCTGGTAATTCCGGTGGTACTGCGGCAGGCGGCTCCAACGGGGCATCGCACAGCGCAGCGCAAAAAGGTGGTGACACCAAGAGTACGGGTGCGTCTACAGCTTCCGGAAACGGAAGCCAGTCCGCAGGAACCAAGGCCGAAACGGGAACGCAGGCTGCAGGAGCTGCGGCTGCAGGAAGCGCTGGCAACGGGGACGAGAAGTGCGAGGCCACTGGCGTTACCCAAGCTAGCGCTGCATGGGGTGTAAAGAAGTCCTTCCAGTCCTACATCACTGGCTCGATTGCGCAGGGCCGCTGGGACCTTAACGCAGTGGGTTACGAAAATGAGCGCTTCACCTTTAACGGCAACTCCGGCGCTGTAAACGGGAACGCAGGCAGCATTCAGTACTCCGGCTCGATGCACTTTAGCGGTCACCACGGCAAACTCGATCTTAATATCTCCAATCTCGCGGTCACCTTCAACGGCAACTCCGGGCAGCTGATTGGTGACGTCAGCTCTTCCAACATGGAAGGCGAAAAGAAGGACTTTGGCCGAACCGTAATCGGTGATCTCAGCTTCAGCTCCCTCGACGTGGGAGAAAACTCCCTACAAGGTGAGGCGAGCGTGGCCCTGAGCGAGACCGGCTCCGAGGCTTTTGCTGGTTTCTATGAGCCAGGCACACAGCTGGATCCGCTCTCCATCAGTGCAGACCTAGGAGGCAGCGCAGATTGCGCTGCCGTCACAGGCGGTGGCTCTGGCGCCGCGGGCACCTCCGGCGGATCTAAATCCGGATCTACTGGTGCTGGCGCGGCAGGCAAGAACGCAGACGCAGCATCGCTGACAGGCGGCGAGTCGCAGGGCTACCAGGACGGATCTGGCAACTTCAAGATCAAGTCTGCCGCAGCGCAGGACAAGGGCTTTGAGTGGGGCGACTCCCGCACCTACCTGCTGCTGCTCATCGCCGGACTCGTGATCGCGGGCGGCTCTACTAGCCGCTTGGTCATGCAGAACCCGGCTTAACCAGCTTAAAAAGAGAAAAGACCTAAAACATGAAAAAGTTCTCCTCTATTTTTCTGACGCTGGTGTGCGCGCTGACTCTCGGCGCGTGTGGCGTCCAAGGCGGGTATGAGGACCTAACGAGTGAACTGCCCGCAGCAGATAGCGTGAGCGACCCTCGTTCCTTTACCGGACTAAGTAACGTCAGCGACTTCAAAGACATCGAACCAGTGGCGGATTCCGTGGAACCGCAGCTGCCAGTAGAACTCACGGACGCTGACGGCAACGATGTGACCGTCAATGACGTCTCGCGCATCTTGGCTCTCGACATCTATGGCACCTACACCAAATCGCTGACTGGCTTAGGCCTAGCGGACAACATCGTCGGTCGCACTGTTTCCTCAACCGAACCCAACCTACAGGATCTGCCGGTGGTTACCGAAGGCGGACACAATATCAATGTTGAGGCTGTTCTCTCGCTCGAGCCCACGCTGGTGATTGTCGATCACTCCATCGGGCCGCGCGACGCAATCGATCAGATTCGCGCCGCTGGCGTGACCACTGTGGTCATGGAACCGCAGCGCACCATCGATTCGGTTGGCGAGGACATTGCGAAGCTTGGCGGGGTCGTCGGCCTGCCCGAAGAAGCAAAGGAGCTGGGGGAGAGGTCAATTAAGGAAATCGATGAGGCGAAGGCCGCCATCGCCGAGCTGGTGCCAGACGAGCCCATGCGCATGGCATTCCTCTACGCGCGTGGCAACGGTGGTGTCTTCTTCATCATGGGAGAGGGCACGGGCGCCCGCGACCTCATCGAGGGAGTCGGTGGCGTGGATCTCGGAACCGAAAACCATCTGTCCTACGCCGAACCAGCAAACGCCGAGGCCTTGGCCAAGATCGACCCCGAGGTGATCATCATGATGACCAACGGCTTGGAGTCGACCGGCGGAATCGACGGCCTCATGCAGCGCCCAGGTGTCGCACAGACCACTGCCGGAAAGAAGCAGAGAATCGTCACCATCCCGGATGGGCAATCCTTGGCTTTCGGGCCGATGACGGGGCAGACGCTCATCAAATTGGCGAAGGCAGTTTATGCTCCAGACGCTTAATACAACGCTGAACGCACAGCCTGACGTTTTTGAGAAGCGCCAGCGCAAAAGAACGTGGGTCTTCATCGTCCTGGCGGTGCTGCTGTGTGCCGCTGCGCTGGTCTCCATCGTGTTGGGCCAGTACTACGTGCCTGTGCAGGATCTGTTTCCAATCCTTGCCGGCGGTCCGCACCAAGAGGCCTTGTCCGCCAATGTGGTGTGGGAGATTCGCCTTCCACGAATCGCACTGGGCTTTTTGGTCGGGGCGTCGCTTGGCGTGGCTGGCACCTTGATGCAGGCCGTCTTTGCCAACCCCTTGGCAGAGCCCTCCATCATCGGCGTGACCTCCGGCGCTGGCGTGGGCGCTGCCGTGGTCATCGTCTTCAACGTCTCCTTGCTGGGCACCTTCATCGTGCCTGCCGCAGCTTTTCTCACGGCACTTGCCGTTACCGCGTTGATCTATCAACTCGCTCGCCATGGCGGACGCGTGGCCGTTGTCAACCTGATCCTGACCGGCATCGCTATTAACGCAGTGTGCAATGCGGTCATCTCCTTCATGGTTTATCTGGCGCCCACCGCCAACCGGGAGCAGATCATTTTCTGGCAAATGGGATCCCTCAACGGCGCGCAGTGGAAGCACGTCTGGGTGGTGCTGCCAGTGGCTGCATTAGGAGCGTTCGTGGCTTTCCGCTTGGGTGAGCAGCTCGACGCCTTAGCCTTGGGCGAACGCGCGGCGGGGCATATCGGCATCAACGTCCAAAGGTTGCGTATCGCCGCGATCGTTGCTTCTGCGGTGCTGACCGCGGGCGCAGTGTCCTTTGCTGGCCTCATCGGTTTCGTGGGACTCATCGTGCCGCACCTGTTGCGCACCATCGTGGGGCCTGCGAACAAAATCTTGTTACCAGCCTCGGCTCTTGCTGGCGCGGTACTCATCGGGTTTGCCGACGTTGCTGCACGTACGCTGATTCCCTTTGCGGACTTGCCCATCGGAATCTTCACCGCGCTAGTGGGTGGCCCCTGTTTCTTTGTGTTGTTGCGGCGGATGATGCGAAAGGGGATGCACTCATGATTTCGGTGCGGGGACTTACTGTTGAAATTGGGCACCGCAAGCTTGTCGACGCCGTTTCTTTCGACGCGCAACCTGGCGAGGTTACGGGTCTCATCGGGCCGAATGGCGCCGGCAAATCGACGGTATTGGCCGCGGTCGCGGGAGACCTTGAATACTCCGGAAGCGTACAGCTGGCTGGGCTTGACCCCACGGGGCTTTCCCCAAACGAACTGGCCCGTCTGCGGGCAGTGATGCTGCAGGATGTTGGAGTGTCCTTCGAGTTCTTAGTGCGCGACGTGGTTGCGATGGGCCGAAGTCCGTGGGCGGGCACTTCATCTGAGGCTGAGGATGAAGAGATCGTCGCCGCGGCCTTAGCTGCTGCCGACGTCGCGCATCTGGCCGGCCGTGACGTCGTTACGCTGTCGGGCGGTGAGCGGGCACGGGTTGCTTTGGCCCGTGTGCTCGCGCAGCAAACCCCGGTTATCTTGCTCGATGAACCCACCGCTGCCCTGGATATCCACCATCAGGAGCAGGTACTTTCCTTGGCCCAAGCACTGGCTAAGCAAGGCGGAATTGCAGTCCTTGTGGTGCTGCATGACCTCAACGCTGCTGCCGCGTATTGCGATCACATCGTGTGCATGGCGGACGGGAAGGTGGTGGCCCACGGAACCGTGCCGGAGGTCTACGCCGATGCGGCCTTGTCCGAGGTTTATGGATGGGACATCACGGTAGCTGAGATCGATGGCCGGCTGTGCGTGTTGCCGCAGCGCTGTCCGCCCACGGGCATCGACTCACTTATCTCCACATACAAATTGTCCAACATTTAAATCGATCAATACTCAAATCTCAACACTTTGTCTAAGGAAAAATCATGCGAAAACTAGCCCTTGTTGTTACGCTCTCCAGCTCCCTTCTCTTGGCACCGCAGGCGAGCGCCGAGCAAACATGCGACCCCACCCAAACCTGTGCGGAACCAGCACCGCAACAGACCTCCAGCTTCGCTGAAGCATGGAATTACATCTTGGGTTTGACCGCGCTCGGTGGAATGTTTGCCATCATCGGTCATGCGATCATGAAATCGGGGCTACTTCCCGCAATGCCAGCGCTGCCGAGCATCTAGTTAATGAGCTTAAGGAGCGTGCGTACGATGGCGTGCACACGCTTGTCCAGTGGCATGTCCTCGTGCATGACGACGGCGCGTTTGTCGAAGTCCTGAACGTAGATGTTGCGCACGGTGCCGTCCTTGACCTTGCTGCCGTCTAGGAAGCACGTCTCGGGAGGAACCACCACGGCGTCGTTCTTCGTGGCGATGCACGTGTAGGTCACGCCGGGCTCGAGGTCGCCGTCGACGTTTGTATCGAGGAGGATCTTACTTCCGACGATTTGCTGCATGCCGGCTGGTCCGAACCAACCATCAATGATGGAGCGCATCACCGCTTCTTGGCGTCCGCTGCGCACAAGTCGGCTGACGATTCCGCCCTGCGTCGTGCCGTGGTTGGGGGAGCTTAGGCAGATGAGATGGCGGACCTTTTCGGCGCCGCCATCGATGCGCATCCAGTAACGGGCTAACAGCCCACCCTGAGAGTGACCGACGAGGATAGCTTTTTCTACGCCGGTAACGTTGAGGACTGCATCAATGTAGGAGCCCAGTTGTTGAGAAGACTCAGGGATGGGCTGGGTTGCTCGGTTGCCGTAGTCAGGGGCAAAAACTGCCCATCCGTCCTCGCGGAGTTGGGTGCCGAGCAGCTGCCAGATGCCTTTAGTGTCGCAGGTGCCGTGAATGAGGATTACTGGCCAGGGCCGCTCCGGCGTTGGGCGGGCGGACCAATCGTCCTCGAAGATGCCGCGGGGTTTGATGCGTGCGCCGAGGGGGAGGGTGGCTGCGGTGTCCGCTTCTAGGATCTTTTCTCCGGGCGTGGAGTCGGG
>NZ_KV800694.1:119134-133683 GCF_001810285.1 Corynebacterium sp. HMSC071F07 | reverse complement strand
GGGCGTGCGTGGAGGCGCGAGGCGATTTCTTGGGAGACGTCCTCGCGCAACGCGATTGCGGTTGCAGGGGTTGCGATTCCATAGCGCGGTGAGTCTTCACTGGGGCGCCAAAACCTCCCGAGTTGCGCGGAGATTGAGTTTCGCAATTCAACGATCGGATCTGGTGCCATGTGTCAAAATTGTACCCTTGATCCATTTATGCACGTCATGGGCAGTTTTATGAAGCAGTTTAAAAATTTTGGAAAACGCTTGACCATCATCCAAAAGTTTTATAAACTAAGGCTTGCCTAATCACGGGCGGTTACTTGGGAAGATGCGCTCCACTTCTTTACCAGGTGCCGAAGATTAGTCATGGGGAGAGGGCCCGCCAGTGCGCAGCTGGCGGGCCCTCGTTAATTCAATAGCCTTGGGGCAGTCTAGCGGTCCCTCGACGGTTTCCCGGCACCGTTGAAGCTGCCGAAATGGTGTACCCGAATTACACTCGCTGGCATGACTGACCTGCAGCATGCCCACTTTGTTGAAGAGGCAGTATGCCGTCTCATCGAGCTCTATGACAGCTCGTGCTCCGTCGCGCGTAAATCCCTCGCGACGGGGGATTTCGATCGTTATAGGCACGTGGTCTATCCCAAAATCACTGTGCACGTGCGCGAATGGCAGCCCATCGACCGTTCCGAACCCTTTGGATATGTGGACCAAGCTGGCCGCTTTTCTGCCGTCATTTCCAAACCTCAGCTCCTGCGTGATTACCTCACGGAGCAGCTATCAAGGCTGACGGAGAACTATCCCTGTGACATTTACGTAGGCCAGTCGAATGAGCTCATTCCACCGGAGTACATCCGTGACGCCGGCTCAGTGCCCGAGAACCGCGGTGAGATACCGCGCCCCACTCTGGACGAGGTCAACGATGCCATCATCGACGGCGAGTGGAAGGCCTTCCACGGTAAGGAAAAACCGCTCTTCCACTTTGGCCCGCAGCGCTTCGACATCGCGTGCGCGCGCATCGAGCACTACACCGGCATCGAGGTCGACACGGTGCAGAAGTACATCCTGTTCACCAACTATGCCATGCACACCACGGAGTTTGTGAAGTTTGGCCTGCGCGAGCTCACCAAAGAGGATTCCCGCTACACGGCGCTGGTGTTGCCTACTGGGGAGACGATCCACTCGAATGACGCCGTGCTTCTCGACGTCGACGAGCTCACCCTAACCTCCCGCTATCAGATGCCACGCTTTGACCTCATCACGGCCAGCGGGGACGGAATCACGATGATCAACATTGGCGTTGGTCCATCCAACGCCAAGACAATCACGGACTGCCTTGCTGTCCTGCGCCCCGAGGCGTGGATCATGATCGGGCACTGCGCTGGACTGGACGGCCGCATGCGTATCGGCGACCTCATCCTGGGTAACGCCTATCAGCGCGAGGACCACATTCTCAACCGCAAGGTGGGCGCGGGGAATCCGATTCCCGCTATCCCTGAAGTGCAGCGCATGCTGGAGGCCTCCGTGCGAGAGGTCTACGGTGACGATAATCCTTTGATGCGTACCGGCACGGTGCTCTCGACCGACGACCGCAACTGGGAATGGCGCACCTCCCGCGACCTGTGGGAGTGGCTACAGCACTCCACCGCTGTGGCGGTGGATATGGAGTCCTGCACGCTGGCGGCAAACGGTTACCGCTACCGCGTTCCTTATGGCACGCTTCTGTCCGTCTCCGATTTGCCTTTGCATGCCGTCCCCAAGCTGCCCGCACAAGCGCAGGCCTTTTACTCGAACTCTAAGGAAGCGCACGTGATGTGCGCGGTGCGCGCAGTGGAGCAGCTAGCAGGAAATCCCTCCCGTTTGCACACAAGAAAGCTCAGAAGAACTTTGGGCGAGGTTCCTTTCCGATAGACTATACGAAAAGATTCGTCGGTCGAAGGAGCAGGCAAGCCGCATGAGCGTCCCAGAATGGTTTAACTCAGAACGCGAGAACCTCACGTGGGAAACATTCGGCGAGGCAAGCCGAGCGCTCTCCCAACAAGTCATTGATTCTGGGTGGTTCCCTGATCTCATCGTGGGCGTGGCCCGTGGCGGCCTCATCCCAGCAGGCGCCATCGGCTATGCAATCGGCGTCAAAGAAATGGGCGCAATCAACGTGGAGTTCTACACCGACATCGGTGCGACCTTGCCCGAGCCAGTTCTGCTTAACCCGCAGCTGGATATCGAATCCTTGCAGGGCAAGAAGGTTCTGGTGGTCGATGACGTGGCCGATTCTGGAAAGACCCTCGATCTCGTGGTCAACCTGCTGGCGGAAACGGCCGCTGAGGTGAAGTCAGCCGTTATTTACACCAAGCCCACGACCATCTTTGAGCCGGATTTCTCGTGGAAGAAGACAGATGCCTGGATCAATTTTGCGTGGTCGGTTCTGCCTGTTATCACTGTTGACGGTTCTTTTAGGGAAGGGGCCTAGGGGCCGCTAGAGTATGTGCGGTGTCTCAACAACCCGCACCTACTTCTGTTCTCGGCAGTTTTAAATATGCATTTTCTTCGCCAGCGCGCTTTCGTATGGAGGTCTTCGGCGGCCTCGCGGTAGCGCTGGCGCTGATTCCTGAGGTTCTCAGTTTTTCCATCTTGGCGGGGCTCGATCCGCGCGTGGGTTTGTTTGCCTCGGTGATCATGGCAATCTCCATCGCGTTCACCGGCGGACGCCCCGCGATGGTTTCTGCGGCGGCGGGCGCGGTGGCCTTGGTTATTGCGCCGTTGTCGCACAGTCACGGCCTTGACTATGTGGTGGCCACCATCATGCTGGCCGGCATCTTGCAGATCATCTTGGCGATGCTGGGCGTCGCCAAGCTTATGCGTTTCATCCCGCGCTCGGTGATGACCGGATTCGTCAACGCTTTGGGCATCATGATGTTTACCGCGCAGCTGCCGCATCTTAAGCATGTGCCGTGGATGGTATACGTGCTGGTGGCAATGGGGCTGGTGATCATGCTGGTGCTGCCGCGGCTGACCACGGTGATCCCTGCGCCTTTGGTGACCATCCTGGTGGTCACGGTGTTGGCTATTGCTTTCGGGTGGAAGGTCCCGGACGTGGCCGACCAAGGTGAGCTGCCTACGAGCCTGCCGGGATTGTTTATTCCGAACGTGCCGCTGAATCTGGAGACGCTCGAGCTCATCGCTCCTTACGTGGTTGGCGTGGCTCTGGTGGGACTGATGGAATCGCTGCTGACGGCGAAGCTCGTCGACGACATTACGGACACGCACTCCGATAAGACGCGCGAGTCCTTAGGCCAAGGCGTGGGAAACATCTTGTCCGCACTGATTGGTGGAATGGGTGTGTGCGCGATGATTGGCCAGACCATGATCAATGTGAAGGGCGCGCAGGCACGCACGCGCTTGTCGACGGTCCTCGCCGGCGTCTTCCTGCTCATCCTCGTCGTGGTCTTGGGGGAGACCGTCGGCCGCATTCCTATGGCGGCGTTGGTAGCGGTGATGATTATTGTCGCTGGTACGACCGTGGATTGGCATTCGATTAACCCGCGCACGCTGCGGCTTATGCCGCTTTCGGAAACAGTGGTCATGCTGGTAACCGTGGTGGGCACCTTGCTTACCCACAACTTGGCAGTGGGTGTGGTCGCCGGCGTGCTGGCGGCGTCGGTGGCTTTTGCTCGCCGCGTGGCGCATTTCGTGTCGGTGGACTTGGAAGGAAACACCTACTTTGTGCGTGGGCAGCTTTTCTTCGCTTCCTCGAACGATCTGGTTTATGCCTTCGACTACACGTTGCCGGAAGAGCACGTGGTTATTGACCTAAATGGCGCCGAAATTTGGGATGCCTCCACGGTGGCGACGCTGGATTCGGTGCAGGAAAAGTATGCCGACCGCGGGGTCGAGGTGGAATTCCGGGGCTTGGATGGTGCGAGCTTGCAGCGCTTGGAGCGTCTGAGCGGCAAGTTAGACAGGTAGTTCTTTTGGTTGATTTTCTCCTTAAATATTGATTTTTAGGTAACCCTAACTTTAAGTTGGTTTCGGTAAGTTAGGTAAGCATTACTTTTCTAAGGAGAATTTATGACCATTGCGCTGGATCGACCGTTATCGCTGGCTTTGCGCGAGGAGACTGCGCGTGCCCACGAGGCGGCGGAGGGATCGAGCTTTATGCAGCGGCTCATGGCGGGAGAGCTAGATGCCAAAGCTGTCGCCGATCTGACCGGTCAGCTGTGGTTTGTGTATGAGACATTGGAGCGAACAGTGCGTGCTGTGGCGGAAACGGCCACCGCGGGCGCTGTGGCCGATCCGCGTTTGGAGCGCCGCGATGCTCTCGAGGTCGATCTGACTCAGCAGCTGGGAGGGGATTGGCGTGATAAGGTTCGCATCTTGCCGGCTACCGCGGCTTATGTGGCCCGCCTTGAGCAGTTGGCTACACCTGAGCATGCAGTTGAGGTTGTGGCGCATCACTATGTGCGCTACCTCGGTGACATTTCCGGCGGCCAGGTTATTGCGGCGCGGTTGGGTGCACTGTATGGGATTGATCCGGATGCGCTTAACTTCTACGACTTCACCGCGATCGGGAAGATTCCTCCTTACCGCAATGGTTACCGACAGCGTATTGATGAGATGCGATTGGCAGAAGCAGAGCGGGCGGCGCTTATCTCTGAGGCCCAGGCGGCCTTTGCGTTTAATTCGGGCATCTTTGCTGAGTTAGATCGGCGACACTAAAACAGGTCTTGACTTTAAGCTTAGCCTTGCCTAACCTCTGTTAGGTATAGCAAAGCTCAGTTTGCATACTCTCATCTACACTCTTTCTGATTCGGAGAACTAAATGAAGCCAATCTCTGTACTCACCGCCACCACTCTCGTGGCCGGTGCTCTCGCAGTACCCACTGCTTCCGCTGCGGAAATTCCTGCCCTCGCTTCCGGTGAGCTCAGCTGGCCCATCAAGGAGTCCTTCATTTCCTACCTGCAAAAGCCTTTTGCGCAGGGTGAGATTAAGACCACTGATGGTGCCGTCTTCGCTGACAATTCTTTCAAGCTTCCAGTGAATGCTTCCGCATCCACGGTTGACGAAAAGGGTAACGGAACCATCGACACTGATGGCTCGCTGCACTTCAAAGCACACCCGGGCATGGGCCCAGATGGCGGCTATGGCCTCGATATGACGTTCAGCGACATCAAGGTGGTGGTTTCCGGCACTGATGCCACCATCACGGCGGACTTGAAGACCACCGGTGCCAAGGGGCCAGGCAGCAAGGAGGCAATTGAAACCGACCTGGATGACGCAGAAATCTCCACCTTTAAGTTGAGCGAAGCAATTGTTCCGGCAGCAGAGAAGACCTACACCACCACAGATGCGCAGACGTCCATCACCAAGGTTGGCTCCGACGCGATGCTGGGCTTCTATGAGCCGGGACCGCTAGAGGACGGAAACACTGACCTCACTGTCACCTATGGCAAGGCGGCTGCTGAGCCAGAAGTGAAGCCAGAGCCGAAGCCAGAGTCGAAACCAGATCCAAAGCCTGACGCGGGTTCTTCCGCGGGTGCAATCGGCGGCATTGTAGCCGCGATTGTTGCGATTCTGGCTGCAGTCGGTGCTGCCTTCTCTGGTGCGATTCCGGGCCTGAAACTGCCGAAGCTGTTCTAGGCAAGGGCGGCGTCGTCAAGCGTGGCTTGGTTGTGTCGCGGTTGTCCTAAGGGGGAATGCAGTGGTGGATATCCTGAGCAAAGTTAGGAGATCCAACCCAAAAAGTTGCCTTGACCGGCATGTTTGCTAAAGCAAACCTTCCTAGCGCGACGGAAATAAATCTGTATTGTTGGTGTTGCACTTAATGAATCACCCCGGTTTGATAGGCAATTGTACTTTCCGGGGTGTCTTAGAGAAAGGTTCCTGACATGGACGAGAAGCTGCAAACCCTCCTGAACAATCAGGTCAACAACGAGCACGGCGCTGCTCTTATTTACACCCAGCTGGCATACGAGATGGATAACCTCTCCTTCCCAGGTATGCGCGACTGGTTCTACGCGCAGGCAGAAGAGGAGCGCGCGCACGCGCAGAAGTTCGCGCAGCACCTGCTGGACCGCGGCTACCGCGTTGAGCTTTCTGACATCTCAGTTCCTTCCATCAAGGCAGCTACCCCGCTGGATGCTTTCGAGGCGGCTTTCGCGCACGAGCAGAAGGTCTCCGAGCAGATTCGCGAGATCGCGCGCACCGCTGATGCGGCCGGCGATCTGGATTCCCGCTCCATGATCAACTGGTTCCTGGAGGAGCAGATCGAGGAGGAGTCCACCGTCAGCGAGATCGTCGACCAGATCAAGCTCGTGGGCAACGATGGCTCTGGCCTCCTGCGCATCGACGCAGAGCTTTCCTCCCGCGGCTAAGCCTTTAGCTCGAGCGGCACGCGCAGCAGGGGATCGAGCGCAATTGCGCGGGTAATCGCCCCCACGATCTCCTGATGCGAGGGGATGAGACGTAGCTGGGCGGACTTTCCGGCTTTTTCTCGTACGACTGCCGCGAAACGTTTCGGCGCAGCAGGGTCATCAAGGAATGCTCCACCGGCGAGCACAACGGTGGTGGGCTCATGTTCCTTGATGAGTTGTGCCGCGACAAGGCCTAGATGGCGAGCGCGTTCATCGAGGATTTCGCGGTGCGCGGAGGTATCGACGTTGTCTAGCTTTTTCTGCACGGCGGCGGTAGTTAAGGTTTCCTCTGGGTGGGGCACCTCTGCGATGGAAGGCAGGGGGATGATCTGGGAGACTTCGTCGCCAGTGGAAAGCGCGGCGCCGATCGAGTCATCCGCAAAAGGCACTAGAACCGGATCGGTATTTCCAAGTTCCGCGGCTTGGGTTTCGGAGCCCAAGATTGCGGGCACGGCGGAGGAAACCACAACGGGCACGCTGAACTGATAGCGCAGGCGCTCTGCGATGTCGACGTCGACCCAGCCCAGGTTTGCGGCGGTGACGCGGCCCGCGGCGTCGACAGTGCCGGAGGTGGTAATGCCCACGGAGACCAGTTTGCGGTCGAGGCCTGCGCTTAGACGATGAACGCCGGCCATGATGTGCTCGATGAAGTCCTCCTCGCTCAGCTGCGCGACGGGGGTAGGTACGTCATCTTCGCGGATGGTGCGCCCGAGCGTGTCGTAGAAGCCGATGTGGGTCTGCGAGGTACCCACGGCGATTCCGGCCAGGATCCAGTCGTTTTCGGCAACTTCGAGCGGAACCGTGGGGCGCCCGCGGCCGCGGGAACGGGTGAGATCGTTTCTTTCCTGGATGAGGCCCGCTTGGAGCAGTGCTGCGGTGGCGCGGGTGATGGTGGGCTGGGAAAGTCCTGTTGCCTCGACGAGCTCAATGCGCGTGATGATGGGGCTTAAACGCACGAGGTGAAGGCACTTAGCCGCTGGGGTGCGCGGGCGAGTGAACACGGGGCCAGGTTTGAGCATAATTAGAAGTATAGATTTTCTAGACCGTATTGTCTAGCAGGTATTCGCAAGATTAGACAACATTGTCTAAGGACTTCTTTCTATAGTGTGGTGTCCATGGATTCAATTGCGGTTTATTGCGGCTCGGCCACCGGTAACTCGGAAGCATATATCGAAGCAGCCCGTCAGCTGGGCGGGCAGCTGGCAGATCGTGGAATCAACTTGGTCTACGGCGGCGGTAACGTGGGGCTCATGGGCGTGGTAGCGGATGCATGTCTGGCAGGAGGTGGAACGGTTACCGGCGTGATTCCCGAGCAGCTGGTGGACTTAGAGCTTTCACATCCTGGCCTGACCTCACTTGAAGTGGTGGAGACCATGGCGCAGCGCAAGACCCGCATGGAGGACTTGGCAGATGGCTACGTGTGTCTGCCGGGCGGCGTGGGCACCCTCGAAGAGCTCGCGGAGGTGCTGACCATGCAGCAACTAGGCCACGTCGACGGCCCCGTTGGCTTGGTGGACGTCGCCGGATTCTGGCGTCCTTTCGTGGACATGTACGCGGGCATGTCAGAGGCGGGCTTCGTGCAGCGCCGCTTTGTGGATGCGATCGTGCTTGAGCCAACGCCAGCGCAGGTTCTGGATGCCTTTGCGGGTTGGACTAATCCCGGGATGAAGTGGGATAACAAGTAGCTAACAAGCTGACAACGTTTGGCGCCTAGGTTGGCCCTAGGCTCCAGGTAAAGGATAGACTTCACCCTCATGAGTTCAGAGCCAAACCAGAGCCGCCATCCTTCCCTCTTGGACGCGGCCTGCGATAACTTTGTGCACGATCTTGCGGAGCTAAGCCCTACCGAAGCAACGGCGTGGGGCATCCCGGGATTCGAAGGCGAGCTGCAGGATTTCTCGCCGGAGTACTACGCGGCTATTGCTGACCGCACCCGTGACATGGTCGCTGACGTCGATGCTCTGGATGACACCACTGACGAGTCCGATGACGAAGATGACTTCGACGATGTGGATTATGTGACCGCAGCCGTCTTGCGCGATCGCCTTTGCCTGGAGCTGGACTTGCACCACCACGGCGAGGATATGCGCAGCCTCAACAACATCGCCTCCCCAGTGCAGACCATTCGCGATACTTTGCTGCTGATGCCGCAGGACACCCCTGAGCAGCTTGATGCTATTCGCTCGCGCCTGTCCAAGGTCGGTGGCGCACTAAGCGGATACAAGGATTCCTTGCAGGAGTCGGCGGCACATGGCCTGATTCCGCCGCATCGCCAGATCAACGAAGTCTTCGTCCAGTGTGAGCGGCTTGCCGACGCCGGTTCCATGTTGGAGGGCCTTGGCGTCGAGGGTACTGAGGTCGAGGCGGCAAAGAGCGCTTTTGGGCAGTTCGCTGATTGGCTCTCCAATGAACTACAGCCGCAGGCTTCCACCGAGGATGCGGTGGGCCGCGACCGCTATGAGCGGTTTTCCAAGCTTTTCGTCGGCGATACCGTTGATCTTGATGAGGCCTACGAGTGGGGCCTGGAGCGTGTCCAAGAAATCCGCGCTGAGCAGGAAAAGATCGCGCACGAGTTGTATGGCTCTGAATGCACCGTGAAGGCCGCGATGCGCAACCTCAACCAAGAGGAGCGCTACGTGCTGGAGGGCACCGATGCGCTCGTGGAATGGATGCAGGGCACGGCGGAGAAAGTCATCAAGGATTTGGATGGCACCGAGTTCGACATTCCGGAGCAGATCCGCGATATCGAATGCTGCATCGATCCTGCCGGTACAGGCGGCATCTTTTATACCCCGCCTTCAGATGATTTCTCGCGTCCCGGCCGCATGTGGTGGTCAGTTCCGGCTGGCCAGGAGCGTTTCCACACCTGGCAAGAGCTGACCACGGTTCACCACGAGGGCGTGCCGGGCCATCATCTGCAGCTGGGTTCTGCGCTGGTCCAAGATGATCTCAACCTGTGGCGCCGTGCGGTGACCTGGAACTCGGGCCACGGCGAAGGCTGGGCGCTTTACGCTGAGGCGCTCATGGCGGAGCTGGGTTATATGGAGGATCCGGGATTCCGCATGGGGCTTCTCGACGCCCAGCGTTTCCGCGCCGCCCGCGTTGTGGTGGACATCGGATTGCACTTGGGCAAGAAGCTGCCGGACTGCAGCAACTCTGGCAAGTGGGATAAGGCCCACGTGAAGACCTTCATGCGCGAAAACACCGCGATGGATGACGCGAACCTCAACTTTGAGGTCAACCGCTACCTGGGCTGGCCGGGGCAGGCGCCTTCCTATGCCTTGGGCGAGCGCCTATGGCAGCAGACCAGGCAGGAGGCCGTGGAGCAGGGAATGAGCGTACGGGACTTCCACTCCGAGGCCTTGGCGCTAGGATCTGTTCCTATGTCGATTCTGCGGCAGACCATCTTGAACTAAAGCCTGAGTTTTCAGTCTTAGCCATTTGATAGCAGCGGAGCGCTTGATGGTCACTTACTTTTTGGTTATAAGGCGCAAAATTTGGGGCAAATAGCCTGCGATAACGAGCACGATGATGAGGCGGACGATCTGCACCGCGACCACTGCAGGTCCCGCGCCGCCTTCGGAAGATAGCGCAAGAACTGTCTCGAGAGCGCCGGGCGAGGTGGCGAGGTAGGCCTCGAAATAGGAGATATCCAGCCAGGCCGTCAGCGGCCAGGCGGTAAGCGCGCAGACGCCGATGACGATAATGATGAAGGCGATTGTGGCCGGGAGTTGCTTGGCAAAGGAACGCAGCGCGGGGATGGACAGTCCGCCGCCGCTTTCTCAACCGATGGACATGAATGCCATGATCTTGAAGATGGAGTGCGGCTCCAGTGTGTGCCCGGCGGGCAGGAATTGCGCGACGATGACGGTGAGGATGAGCGGGCCCAAGACGGCTGAGGCGGGCAGGTGCGCGAGCTTGCCTAGGCGCTCGCCGAGGACCGCAATAGCTACGGTCAGCGCAATGACCCACCAGGCGCTATCGACGTGGACGGATGCATCCGTGCCACCGGATTCAGTGGTCATGAAGCTGACCATAAAAGGCAGAGAGACCGAAACCGCGAGCAGGCGCAGGTATTGGGTCAGCGCCACGTAGCGGTAGTCGGCGCCGAGCTCGCTGGCAAGCGCCGGCATAAGGGAGGCGCCGCCGGGCAGCATGGATAATATGCCGGTCTCCCAGGAGATCTCTTTGGGCTGCGAGCGGTGCAGCAACATTCCGCCTGCCATGCCGACGACGACGGTGATGAGGGACATCGTGATGGCGGCGGGAAGAAAGCCAAGAAGTAGCGAGGCCGGTACCAGCGTGAGGGGGATGGCTGCCATGATGCCGATGAAGCCGCGGGCCACGGCGTAGAAGTGCTTGTTGACGGTGAGTTCTTGCCCGGTGATAAGCGCCATCGCGCCGGAGACCACGATGGCTGCCAGGATCCAGGCGGCGGGCACGTGCAGGTAAGTAAAAAGCGTGCCGAGGGCCACAGACCCTGGCGCAATGATGGCCCACTGTGCACGAACAGACATGGCGTCGAGTTTAATAACACGCATGGAGTTGTTGGACCTGGGGTTTAGCGGTTGGGCATTTTTGACGTCAGGAGCTGCGGTAGCGGGATGGATCGATGCCGTCATTGGCGGCGGGGGACTCGTACTAATTCCGCTCATCATGGCGGTGGCACCGCAACTGGCGCCGGCGACGGCGCTGGCCACGAATAAAGTTGCGGCAGTCTCGGGCACGGCCTCGGCTGCAGTGACGATGGTGCGCAAGGTTCGGCCACCGGCGGGGGAGCTTGTCCGCTTAAGCCTGGTAGCGCTGGTGTGCTCCGGCATCGGCGCGGGCGCTGCGGCGATGATTGATAAGGACGTGATGCGCCCGCTGATTATCGTGTTGATGGTCTGCGCCGGCGCCTTCGTGGCCTTTCGCCCTAGCTTTGGCACGAATGAAAGCGAAGGCATCCGTGGCGGATGGCGTAGGTGGGCTGCGTTGGCAGCGGTGGCCTGCATCGCTTTCTATGACGGCATCTTTGGCCCCGGCACCGGCATGTTCCTCATCATGGCGTTTACGGGCATCTTCTCCCAGAACTTCCTCAAGTCAGCGGCGATGGCGAAGGTGGTCAATACCTGCACGAACGTCGGCGCGCTCTGCGTGTTCATCCTGGGAGGGCACGTCATTTGGGCGCTGGCCCTAGTCTTGGCCGTGGCTAACGTCATTGGCGCGCAGCTCGGTGCCCGCACCGTACTAGGCGGCGGCACCAAGCTGATTCGTTATGCCCTGCTTACCCTCGTGGTGGTAATGAGCATCTACCTGGGCATCCAGCAGTGGGGGACTACATCCGCTTCTTAGTCTTGGCGGTGGCAGGTGCGGTCCACGGGTCCTCGGGCCACGGGTGCTTGGGGTAGCGCCCGCGCATATCGGCGCGCACGCCCTGGTAGGGCCCAGCCCAGAAGCTGGCCAGATCATCGGTGACGGCAAGCGGCCGGCCGGCAGGCGAGAGCAGGTGGAATTGCACGCGGTGGCCGCAATATACGGGGGATTCGGCCAAGCCAAAGCACTCTTGCAGCTTGATGGAGACCACGGGACGCTCGCCACTCCAGTCGATCTTTGCATCCCTGCCGGAAGGAACGGGTAGGCGCTCAGGTGCGAGTTCGTCGAGCTTGCTTGCCTCCGGCCAGGGCAGAAGTCGCTGTAGAGCAGGGTAGACGTCGATAGCGGAGGCAGGCGTGCCTTCTGCAATCTGGTGCAGCTCGGGGCCGAGCCACTCGGCAGGATCCGCCTGCTCCACGTCTGGCCAAGGCGCGCCGTAGTTGCGGTAGAGGTGACGAAGGCGATTGCGCAGGATCTGGGCTTTCTCGCTGAAAGAGAAAAGACCTAGGCCCTGCTCGCGGATGCCGGCAGCAAGGGCTTCTTCGGCGGCGGCACCGGTGACCTTGATGGGGGTAGAACTTAGCTCGATCGCGCCGGCGCGGGTTACTTTGCGCCCGCGGATTTTCCCATCCTTTAAGGTCGCAGTTACTTCTTCAGTGGTGCCGATGGCTGCAAGCGCTGCCTCTTCGTCGATGCGGGTAAAGGCGCGGATGATGGCGTTTCCAGCGTTAGAAAGAGACACTTCCGCTACGGCCAGCCATGCGGCACCATTGTCCTCTAATAATCGGGCGCGGGTACCGCTGGCCAGAAGGTAGTCATCGCCCATTCTCTTTGCCACCTGATCGGGGAATGCGGCGGCCACAACGCGGCTGGGATCGACGCTGCCCTTATCCGGCACGAGGCGCGCGAGGCGCTGGACCTCGCGTTTGGCCGGAGCGATGCGGGTGATATCCCCGCGCGGGGAATCGCTCAGCGCCGCCACGGCTGGGGCAGCTTGGGAGCCGTATTTCAAAAGTGCAGCCCCGAGGCGTGGGTCGGTAGGCATGGTCGCGAGCTCCGGGGTGGCGCCAATCGCGGTGAGGGTACGGTGGGCGTCGGCAAGCGCGCGTGCAGGTGGCTGATCCAGCAACGGGAAATCCGGACCGGCGCCCCAGCAATCCAGGAATAGCGTGGCTTGAGTGAGGTCGGCGCTCAAGATCTCCGGGGTGATGTGCGGGGCAAAGTGCTGGTAATCCTCTTGGGAATAGCAGCGGATGACGGTACCCGGGGCCTCACGGCCTGCACGTCCGGCGCGCTGATCCGCGCTCGACTTGGAGGTGGATACGGTAACCAGACCGGACATTCCGCGCTGGGCGTCGCGGCGCGGGGTGCGCGAGAGACCAGCGTCGACCACGGTGCGCACGCCGGGCACCGTCAGGGAGGATTCCGCGATGGATGTCGCGACAACGATGCGATCGGCATCCGTGTACAACGCAGCATCCTGCTCAGCCGTGCTCTGCCTACCGTGGAGCGGATAGGCCTCCGGCAGCATCTTGCAGACCAGCTCCACCTCGCGCACGCCGGGGACAAAGACCAGTGTGGAACCTGTATGCCCCATGGCTTGGCGGGCTACGTGAGCATAAAAATCGCGGTCGCCGGAAGCACGTCCAGGCGCTGGGCGATAGTGAATATCGAGGGGATGAGTGACCGCCTCGGTGACATGAACCGGGGCGTCCATAAGCTGCGAGAAACGCTGCGCATCAACGGTCGCGGACATGGCGACGACGCGGAAATCGTCGCGCAGCTGCGCCAATTCGAGACACATGCCAAGGACCAAGTCCGTGTCGAGCTGGCGTTCGTGAACCTCGTCGATGGCTACTGCGGCAACGCCGGTGAGCTCGGGATCTTTAAGGAGGCGGCGCAGCAGCACGCCCGGGGTGACGAACTCTACGTCCTGACCTTTGCGGGAATCACCGCGCACCGCGTAGCCGATCTGCTGGCCGGACAGCGCTTGGAGGCGGTTGGCTGCCGCGCGGACTGCGACGCGGCGTGGGGCAGTGACGATGACTTTGCCATCCATGTTTGCCAAGGCCGGCGGAACTAGCGTGGTCTTGCCGGTGCCAGGCGGGGCCTGCACCACTATGTTTCCGGTCTTGGGCAGGCTATCGATGGTTTCGGCAACGGGCAGGCCCGCGCCGATGCGTGCGAGATCGAACATCTACGTCAGCCCGAAGCCTTCCACTGGGCCTTCGAGATCTTCGCGCTCGAGGTTGTCTCCATTGAGCTTGCGCACCACGCGGCCGGGAGTGCCCAGTACCAGCGACTTATCCGGGATATCGCGGGTGACGAGCGTGCCCGCACCAATGACGCAATCCTCGCCAATGGTGACACCGGGCATGACGGTGACGTTGGCCCCGAACCAGGTGTTGCGGCCCACGGTGATCGGTTTGGCAATCTCCCAACCTCCCTCGCGCATCTCGTGGTCATTGACCGGATGGCCCACGGTGATAAGGGAGCAATTGGGCCCAATCATCACGCGATCCCCCAGCGTGACCTTGGCCTGGGCCAAGATGGTGGCATTAAAATTGATGAAGACATGCTCACCTATGATGAGGTTGCAACCGAACTCCACGTTGGCCGGCCCGAACCAGCCCGGCACATGGGATTCCTCCGGAAGCAGCTCCCGCAGAATTTCCCGTGCTTTGTCTTGATCGGTGCTACCTAACTCGTTGAACTGCTTGATCAAGCGGAAAGTACGGGCGTGCTCCGCGCGTACTTGTTCCGTCTGCCCCGGCAGGTGCCAGTGCCCGCCGGACATTTTT
>NZ_KV800694.1:117368-119034 GCF_001810285.1 Corynebacterium sp. HMSC071F07 | reverse complement strand
TTTTTCCCAGGTGCCGAATTGCTCGAGGTTCATGGGGATTTAGTCTAGTCGCGTGAAAGGGACGTCTTGTGTGCTGCGGACGGACATGTACTCTTGGGCCATGCTTTTCGACGTCTCTCGCCCCGCCGTCCAGGTCGCGCCGGGCGTGGCGCATCTGCCAGGATGGTTGTCCGTGAGCAGCCAAGAAGCGTTGGTTTCTGCTGTTCGTGAGGTGGCGCGGGCTTATGCGGGCACGCCGATGGCGATGTATCGCCCACGTTTGAAGTCGGGGCAGATGAGCGTGCATCAGCTGCATTTGGGCAGGTTCTGGCATTACGAGACCTATCGTTACGTGGACAATATTGAGGGGACTCGAGTGCCGCCGATGCTGGAATCGTTGCGGGAGCTGGCGTCTCCGGCACTGCGCGCGGCTGCCGAGGTCGCGCCCGAGTTAGCGCCATGGGCTGAGAGCTTTGTTCCTGAGATGGCGTTGGTGAATTACTATCCACCGGGCTCGGGGATGGGCATGCACGTCGACGATTTTGAGGAATCCTTGGCGCCGGTAATTTCTCTATCCATTGGTGATGAAGCGCTGTTTCGGATGGGCAATACGGAAAACCGCAATAAGCCCTGGGATGACGTTCTGCTTGGTTCAGGGGATCTGATTGTCTTTGGCGGACCGAAGCGGCTGGCCCATCACGGTGTGGTGCGGGTTAATGACGCAACGTTGCCAGAAGGATGTGGTCTGCGGGAAGGGCGAATCAATATCACTATTCGCCAAGTTGACGCGCGTGCTAGTCTTTCTTGTTGACTAATCAACAAAACGAAAGAGGGTTATTCCCATGGCAAAGATTGGCATCGTTCTCGGCTCTACTCGCGACGATCGTGCAGGCGAGGCAATCGCAAACTGGGTTGGTGACTTGGCTAAAGGCCGCAACACCGGCGTTGAATACGAAGTAATTGATCTCAAGGCATTCAACGTTCCGATCATGACCACCTCCGTCATCCCGATGGCGGCGAACAAGAGCTATGACGACGCCAACGTTCAGGCTTGGTCCGATGCCATCGATTCTTGCGATGGCTACGTCTTTGTCACCCCTGAGTACAACCACTCCGTGCCGGGTCCGTTCAAGAACGCCTTCGATTCCTTGGGCGCCGAGTGGGTAAACAAGTCCATCGCTTTCGTGGGTTACAGCTTCTCCGGCGGCATTCGCGCAGTTGAGGCATGGCGCCTAGCAGTGGCTAACTTCTCCATGAAGCAGCTGCGCACTCAGGTAGAGGTCAACCTCATCACCGACATGAACGAGGGCGCCTTCGCGCCAGCTGACTTCAAGATTGGCCTCGTGGACAACATGTTGGCTGAGCTTGAGGATTCCATCGCGAGCTAGAAACCGATCCTTCCGAGGTCACTATCTCGCGGGAAGTCTGCGTGCTCGACGGTGCGCTGGGTGGCTTCGCTTCCAGCGCACCTTTACATCGACACGATGACCATCAAGCCACGTACGCAGAGTTAATTACTGCAAGCCGAACTGGTCCCAAGCCGCAGGGGCCAGGTTCTGGTAGACGTGCTTGTGCTCCTGGTACTCGGCCAAGCCGGTGGGGCCAAGCTCGCGGCCATTGCCGGACTGCTTGAAGCCGCCCCACTCTGCCTGCGGCAGGTACGGGTGGAAGTCGTTGATCCAGATGG
>NZ_KV800694.1:107951-117268 GCF_001810285.1 Corynebacterium sp. HMSC071F07 | reverse complement strand
CAGATGGTGCCATGGCGCAGGGCGCGGGCAACGCGCTCGGCGCGGCCGGCGTCGGAAGTGTAGACGGCGCCAGCCAGGCCGTACTCGGTGTCATTCGCGATGGCGATGGCCTCCTCCTCGGTGGTGAAGGTCTCGATGGTCACGGTAGGGCCGAAGGCCTCGTCGTGGACACAGTCCATCTCGCGGGTTGCGCCATCGATGATGGTTGGCAGGTAGTAGACACCAGCGCCCAAGTCGGTGGTGCCGGTGCCGTGCTGGCCATTGGTGTCCTCGCTGGTGGCGGCGCGGCCGCCGGTGAGGATCTTGGCGCCCTGCTCGCGGGCCTTGTCCACGTAGGCGGCAACCTTTTCGCGGTGCTCGGCGGAGATGAGCGGGCCGGTCTCGGCCTTGTCATCGGTCGGGCCGCCGATCTTGATCTTATTGGCGCGCTCTACCAGGGCATCGACGAACTTATCGTGCAGAGACTCTTCGACAACGATGCGGGAGCCTGCGGAGCAGACCTGGCCGGAGTGGAAGAAGGCGCCATTGAGGGCGTTGTCCACGGCGACGTCGAAATCGGCATCGGCGAAGATGACGTTCGGGTTCTTGCCGCCGAGCTCGAGCGCGGTGCGTTTGACGGTCTCCGCAGCGTTCTTTGCGATGATCTTGCCGGTGACCAGGCCGCCGGTGAAGGAGACCATATCGACGTCAGGATGCTGGGACAGTGGGTTGCCGCAGTTGGCACCGGCGCCGGTGATGAGGTTGCCCACACCGTCTGGCAATCCGCATTCCTTGAGGGCGGCCATGAGCAGCATCGCGGTGTGCGGGGTGAGTTCCGCCTGCTTGAGGACGAAGGTATTGCCGGCGGCCAGGGCCGGGCCGACCTTCCAGGAGACCTGCAGAAGCGGGTAGTTCCACGGGGTAATCAGTCCGCAGACGCCAACGGGCTCGGCGTCGATGCGCGATCGCAGGTTGGGATCCTGCGGGTCGACTACGCGGCCGGCCTGGTGCTGGGCCAGGGTGCCGAAGTACTCAAAGGCGTTGGCGATGTCATCCATATCGCCCAAGGACTCCTCATAGCGCTTGCCGGTATCAGCGGACTCCGCGGAAGCGAAAAGTTCTTTGTGCTCGCGGATGAAATCGGCCACGCGGATGACCAGCTTGCCGCGCTCGGCGGCCGGGGTATTAGTCCACTCGCCGTTATCAAAGCTTTCACGGGCAACCTTGATGGCGCGCTTGGTGTCCTCGTCGGATGCCTCGGAGACTAAACCGACGGTGGAACCATCGGCCGGGCAAATGATGGTGCGGGTGTCGCCGCTTTGGGCGGCTTCCCACTTACCGTTGATGAACAGGGACTTCGGGGCGCCATCAGCATGCACGCCCTTCAGCAGGTCGGTCTGGGTGGGGTCGAACAAAGTGTTCTGGGTGCTCAAGTGAAAAGCAACCTTTCTCTCATAGAGGTAGTTGTAGTGGCCAGCTTAGCTATCTTCGCGCCAGGTGCGCTCGGGCTCGGCGCCATCAGAGACATCGGAGTCACCCGGCTGGGTCTGCTGCATGTAGAGGAAGGCCAGGTGGCGCTCGTAGAGGTCCAGCACGTTATTGATGATTTGGTTCTCGGAATAGCCGTAGACGTCATAGCCCAGCGAACCGGTCATATCGTAGACCTCAAGGCGGTAGTACTCGTCGCCTTCGCCCGCGCTGAAATCGGGGCGCTCGGCCGCTACCGGGAAAAGCTGGTAGCGGAACATGCGCTCATTGTGCAGCTTTACTTCTAGGTCGAGTTGGGGCAGTTCGACGTCGGGAAGCTCACTGGTGAGCAAGATGGCGTCGTAGCCGCGGGTACGCATGTGCGTTGCCACCTGCTGGAGGGCGTAGGTGGCGGTTTCGCGCAAATAGGTATCCATCTCCTGCTTAGAGGGGAAGGTATTGGCCCGGTCGAGGCGGTTCTTCCAGAGGTCGGCATTGGCCGGTTCGCGCTCGGTACGGGAGGAAATCACTCCGTGCATAGCGGTGGTGCGGGCTTCGCGCTGCACGTTTTCTAGGCGCAGGGACTTCCACAGGGAGAACATAATGAGGTAGACCACGAAGGCGAAAGGCAGGCCCATGACCACGGTGGCGGACTGGACTGTGGTGATGCCATCGATCTGCAAAAGCGCCAGGGTTAGTGCGCCCACGGTGACGGACCAGAAGATGCGCATCCACTTCGGGCCGTCCTGGCGGCTATCCGTAATCTTCGAGGTGAAGTTGGACATCACCAGCGCACCAGAGTCGGCTGAGGTGATGTAGAGCAGCAGACCGATGAACGTGGTCAAGAAGATGACGATGGATGCGCCGGGGAACTCGGCCAGCATGTCGTAGAAGCCTTGCTCCGGTGTATTGATTGCGGCTTCGGCAAAGTCGGGGTATTCGCCGGAACGAACCATGTCCAAAGCGGTGTTGCCGAAGAAGGACATCCACATCAGGATGAACAGGAAGGGGAAGGTCAGCACGCCGAAGATGAACTGCCGCAGGGTGCGGCCGCGGGAAATACGGGCGAGGAACAGGCCGACGAAGGTAGCCCAGGCAATCCACCATGCCCAGAAGAAGAGGGTCCAGGACTGCATCCAAGTGTCTACGTTGGCTTGGTCTTCGGCGAAGGCGAAGGTCTCCATGGTCCAGGATGGGAACTTCGAGACGTAGTCACCGATATTGGTCACGATGGCATCGAAGAGGTAGGCGGTCTTGCCAAAGACCACGACGTAGACCATCAGCGCGATGGCCAAATAGACGTTCAGCTCGGAGAGGAAGCGAATGCCCTTATCCACACCGGATACAGCCGACAGTGTGGCAATGGCCACCGCAATAATGATGAGAGCGGACTGCAGACCAAGGCCCTGCTCGATGCCGAAGATGAGGTGGAAGCCGTAGGACAGCTGCACCACACCGATGCCCAGGGAGGCGGTCACACCGAAGACGGTGCCCAGCATGGCAGCGATATCGACTGCATCACCAACTGGGCCGTGTACGCGCTTGCCGATGAGCGGATACAGCGCGGAGCGGATAGCCAGCGGCATATTGAGGCGGTAGGCGAAGTAACCGAAGGCCATGCCCATCAGTGCATAAAGCGCCCAACCGGTGATGCCGTAGTGGAACATCGCCCACACCACGGCCTCCTTGGCGGCCTCCATGTTTTCGCCTTCCCCGACCGGTGGGGTGACGTACATGGTCACGGGTTCTGCGACAGCGAAGAACATGAGGTCCACGCCGATGCCGGCGGCAAAGAGCATGGACGCCCAAGAGAAGGTGTTGAATTTCGGCCGCGAGTGGTCCGGGCCGAGGCGGATATTGCCGGCATTGGAAAAGGCAATATAGAGCACGAAGACCACGGCGATGGTGGCGGTGAGGACATAGAACCAGCCGAGGTTGTGGCCGATCCAGCCGGTGACGCTGGCGAGGGTTTCCGCCGCGGAATCGCGGCCGAGCCCGGCATAGAGCGCCATGGCAATAATGAGGACGCCGGAGATGATAAATACCGGCCAGTTTGTCTTGGGAGCAGGGACCTGATCCGCGCCTACGGCATCGCCGGTTTCAGCCTTGTAGCTGCCGACGAGGGCACGAACTTGGTAGCGTGGGCTGCGCTTCTTGGGCTCTCCAGATGGGGTTGCGAGAGAGGTGTTTTTACCCCCTTCTTGGGGGACTTTACTTGAAGTGTGAGACTCCTCAGGATCGTGAGGGTCAAAGTTAGCCATCTACTTCTCCTAATGTTGGTTGGTTTGGGCCGAATCTTTCGCACGGGTGCCCCAAAATGCTCACAAGATCGCAGGGAGAGAAAGGTGAGTGAAATGAATCATATTCGGGCAACCTATGTGCAAAGACTTCGGATTTCATCTCCAGAGACATCCATCCGGACAAGGTAAATATACATTAAGATGGGCAAACTTCTAGAAGGATGTGTACTCTGAAGGTAGTGCCCGCACATGAGGCGATGTGAATAAATACAGACTTTTGTATAAATTACAATGTTTTCACTTCCGGTGGGACAATCTTGACGTGTGAAATATTTCACAGAAAGAAGGGGATTTATGGGTTTTATGGACAAGCTGACCAAGAAGCGTTCCGCTAAGAAGGTCACCGATGAAGTAAGCGACGTAGTCGTCGTTGGCGGTGGCTCCGCAGGCTCCGTCATCGCCGAACGCCTGACCGAAGACAAGAACACTCGTGTGCTGGTCCTTGAGGCCGGACGCAACGATTCCCTGTGGGATCTCTTCGTCCACATGCCTTCCGCATTCTCTTTCCCGATTGGTGCAAAGAACTACGACTGGATGTACGAATCCGAGCCGGAGCCAGAGATGAATGGCCGCCGCATCTACCACGCCCGTGGCAAGCTGCTGGGTGGCTCTTCTTCCGTCAACGGCATGATTTACCAGCGTGGCAACCCCATGGACTACGAGAAGTGGGCCAAGAACCCGGGCATGGAAAACTGGGACTTCGCGCACTGCCTGCCTTATTTCAACCGCATGGAAAACGCCGCCGCGGCAGAAGATAACGATCCGCGCCGCGGCCACGACGGCCCGCTCTACCTTTCCCGCGGTCCTGCAACCAGCGAGCTCTTCCAGGCCCTGTTCAAGTCCGTGCAGCAGGCCGGCTACCACCTGACCAACGACGTTAACGGTTACCGCCAGGAAGGCTTTGCTCCTTTCGACCGCAACATCAAGCACGGCAAGCGCTGGTCCGCCGCGCGTGCATACCTGCACCCGAACCTAGACCGCGAGAACCTCGAGGTTCGTACCCGCGCGTTTACCACCAAGGTTCTCTTCGAAGGCCAGAAGGCCGTCGGCGTGGAATACGAGTGGAAGGGCGGCGTCCACCGCGTATTCGCCGAGAAGATCGTCCTTTCCGCTGGCGCCATCAACACCCCGCAGCTGCTGCAGGTCTCCGGTGTCGGTGATGAGGAACTGCTGCGCAAGCACGGAATCGACGTCGTCAAGCACCTGCCGGGCGTCGGCGAGAACCTGCAGGATCACCTCGAGGTCTACATCCAGTACGAGACCACCAAGTCCACCGCTTCTTCCCAGCCTTACCTGGACAAGTGGCGCTGGCCATTTATGGGCCTGCAGTGGATTCTCACCAAGAAGGGCCCGGTCGCAACCTCCCACTTCGAGGGTGGCGGATTCGTTCGTTCCAACGAGAACGAGGAATCCCCGAACCTGATGTTCCACTTCCTGCCGATGGCAGTGCGCTACGACGGCCAGAAGGCCGACGTCAAGCACGGCTTCCAGTGGCACGTTGGCCCGATGTTCTCCGATACCAAGGGCCATGTCCGCATCAAGAGCGCCGATATCCACGAAAAGCCGGAGATTCTCTTCAACTACCTGAAGACCGACCAGGATCGCCGCGAGTGGGTCGAGGCAGTGCGCGTTGCGCGTTCTCTGCTGGACACCGAAGCCATGGCTGAGGTGGGCGCCCGCGAGATCAGCCCGGGCCCTGACGTGCAGACCGACGAGGAGATCCTCGAATGGGTACGTAACGACGGTGAGACCGCACTGCACCCGTCGTGCACCACCAAGATGGGCTCCAAGGATGACCCTATGGCGGTTGTGGACCCAGAAACCATGCAGGTCTGGGGCATTGAGGGCCTCTACATCGCTGATGCTGGCGTCTTCCCGTCCGTGACCAACGGCAACATCTACTCGCCAACGATGATGGTGGGCGAGAAGGCCGCCGATCTGATTGCCGGAAAGAAGCCTTTGGCACCGCTTAACGACGTAACCTGGTACAAGGCTGGCGAGGATATGCCGCTGTACGCCCCAGGCGAGGCAGTGCGCGATCACAAGCAGGCCGTAAAGGGTGCTTACTAGAAGAGCCAAAAGAAGGGTCGGATGACTTTAGCTGCATTAGTTTCGCTGCTAGGAGTGTGGGTGGCGATGATCGTCGCTCCCGGCCCTGATGTAGTGCAGGTCATCCGCGTCGCCCCGCGGTCCATGCGTGCCGGAATTATGTGTGCGCTGGGCATCTGCACTGGAATCGTCGTCTGGCTCACCGCCTCCCTGGCAGGACTATCTGCTCTTATCGCCGCTCGCCCCAGTCTGCTCGGCTTGCTGCAGCTGGTGGGCGGCGGCTTCCTTCTCTGGATGGCCTATGGCTCCATCCGCTCGGGCCTGGCGCAACGGCGCTCTGCCCTTAGCTCTGCCCGCAGTACTTCACAGGACTCGGCAGAAAACGCGGGAAGCTTCGACGAGGAGCACATCGAGCAGGCAGTGAGCACTGGCGACGTCGAGGACATCACCGCTGGCCGCGCCTACAAGCTGGGCCTGCTCACCAACCTTTCCAACCCGAAGGCGCTTGTCTTCTTCGGTGCCGTCTTTGCCCAGTTCATTCGCCCTGACATGGGGCTTGAATGGACCGTGTTCATCGCCATCATCCTGACTGTGGTCTCCGTGGCGTGGTTTTCTACCTTCGCGCTCATCGTCCGCGCGGCGGCGCGTTTCCTCACGAAGTATTCGGCCCATCTCGATATCGGCTCGGGCCTCATTTTCGGCGCCTTGGGCTGCGTGATGATTTATGAGGGAATCCTCGCGCTGGTTAGGTAAACCTAAATCACGTACAGTGACCGGCATGAGCAATTCCACCGCACGCGTTTCAACCGATCGCCCGGCACGCTACGGCAAGCAGCTGGCATCACATTTCTCTGCCAAGATTGACGCCCACTGGGACCCAGAAACCGAAACCGGCCGCTGCGTCTTCGAGCGCGAAAACACCCGCGGCACCCTCGACCTTGCTGTTGAGCCCAACATCCTCCTCCTCAACGTCGAGGCAGACTCAGAAAGCATCAAGTCCGTCGAGCACGTTGTGGCCCGCCACCTCGTGGGCTTTGGCAAGAAGGACGACTTGAAGGTCGAGTTCACCCGCGCCGACGGCACACCGGGCGTGTACTTCAGCGTCGCTGATCTTCCCCCAGAACGCAGGTAGTCTAGGGCTCATGATTTTCACCACTACCAACAACGTCGATGGTCACGAAATCACCGAGTACATTCGCGTCATTGCGGGTGAGACGGTGACCGGTATTAACTTCCTCAAGGACTTAGGCGCCTCCTTCCGCAGCTTCACTGGCGGCCGCTCCGCTGGCTATGAGGAAGAGGCAGTCAAGGCCCGCGAGGCAGCGCTTAACGAGCTGTGGAACCGCGGCCAGGAGCTGGGCGCCGACGCCGTCGTGGGCATCAGCTTTGATTACTCGCCTATGGGCCAGGCCAACGACATGCTGATGGTCACCGCCACCGGCACAGCAGTAAAGCTGCGCGCTCTCTAGATAGGTGCGCAAGTATCTTTTAATAGCGCTGTGCCTAGGCTTGAGCGCGTGCTCGCACGTCGATGAGCCGGGGCACGGCCGCTATGATTATCCCGCGGACATGGAAACGGCCTCGGAAAAGGCCGAGCTTCCTTCCCAGGGCGCAACGCAGACCGGCCACTACCGCACGATCGAGCTGCCCAGCGGCAGAAGCTTCATCGCGCACGTACCCGATAACTATGACGCAGCGCAGCCTGCGCCGGTGGTCATGGTCTTTCATGGATATAACAGCGATCCCGCGACCATCTTCCAGGACACTGAGCTCTATGAGGCCAACGCCATCACGCTCTTTCCGGCGGGTATTGGGGAGGCTTGGGCGCCTGCGCCTTATGCGCAGACTTCCTTGGGGGAAGACTTCGCTTTGGTCGATGACACCTTGGCCTGGGTTAAACAGAATTACAACACCGACGGCCGCGTCTTTGCCGCAGGCTTTTCCAATGGCGGCGGTTTCGTGCGCGCCCTAGCCTGCAACCGGCAGTTGGACGGCGCCGCCACGGTTTCCGCGGCGAACTACGATGCCGTGGATGAAAACTGTGGAGGAAAGCCCACCCCTTATTTTGCGGTGCACGGCACTGCCGACGTCGTTATTAATTACGGTGGCGGCACCGCCCACGGTGGCCACTACCGCGGTGTGGAGGAGACCATGGCGGAAGTCGCCGAGGACAATGCCTGCGATCCTTTCCCCGCCGAGCACCGGGAAGACGCAGTCACCCGCTTTACGTGGGGTTCCTGCGCGGTGCCCACCGTGAATTACAAAATTAAGGGCGGTACGCACACCTGGAACGGTGGCGTAACGGATCGCAGCGGGCTTGTCCCGCACGATTGGGCAACCAACTCCATTTTGGACTTCTTTAAGGTTGAGTATCCCGGCAAGGTGCCTTCTCGGTAAGCTATGCCGCATGTTAGAAGTCTCAATCAAGGGCGATTCCATTAAGCTCGGCCAGTTCATCAAGCTGGCCTCCCTCGTCGGTACCGGCGGTGAAGCAAAGGAGCTCATCGCGCAAGGCGAGGTCACGGTCAATGGGCAGGTGCAAACCCAGCGCGGCGCCACCTTGTACCCAGGAGATGAGGTCAGTATCGATGGCACTTCTGCGCGCGTGGCCGCCGCAGATGAGGACGAGGACGATTACTTCGATGAGGCCACAGCAGACGATGACTTTGATCCGGAGAAGTGGAGGAACATGTAATGCCCGCTTTCGAAGCTGAAGTAGGCATGCCCTACTGGATTGACCTGACCACCTCTGAGCCGCGGAAATCCGTGAACTTCTACGAGCAGGTGCTGGGCTGGGAAGTAGATTCCACTAACGAGTACCGCGTGGGCCGCGTGCAGGGCCTGCCGATTGCCGGCTTCATTCCGCAGCCAGAGCAGGCTTCCATGCCGGATACGTGGGTGACCTATTTTTTGAGCAAGGACATCGACGGCGATTGTGCGCGTGCGGAGCAGCTTGGCGGCCGGGTGCTGGTGCCGGCAACGCAGGTGCAGCTGGGCCATATGGCGCTGCTTGTCGACGTCGCGGGTGGCATGTTTGGCCTCATTCAACCGGCGGGCGCGGACCAGTTCGTGGCCGGCGGCGAACCGGGCACGCCGGTCTGGCACGAACTGACTGCCACTACCAGCTACCAGCAGGCCTTGGACTTCTACGGCGAGCTGTTTAACTGGGAGGTCCGTGGCGGCGATGCTTATGCCACCGCGGAGGAAGAAGGCGCGCCTTTCGCCGGCTTTTGGAACGCGGAGGGCCAGTTCCCGCCGCAGGTGCCGAGCTTCTGGCAGACCTACCTCGGCGTGCGTGATCTCGAGGCGGCTGCTGCCAAGGCAGTAGAGCTTGGCGGTGAGGTTATCCGCGAGCCGTGGGATTCGCCTTTCGGGCGCCTATGCCTGCTGGCTGATTCCACCGGCGCTACGGTCACTCTGGCCGAGGTCGAGGACGCGCCGGAGGAAGAGCCGCGCGAGTCGGACGACGTTCTCAACCTCGACTTTTAGATGAAAGACAAGGTAGAGGAAGTAGCGGAGGTC
>NZ_KV800694.1:94744-107851 GCF_001810285.1 Corynebacterium sp. HMSC071F07 | reverse complement strand
TGCCCGCTACGTGGGCTGGGTGATGAAGAAGGTCCCCGGCCTGCCCTGGTGGCGCGTGGTACGCGCCGACGGCACCTCGCACGCGCCTGAGCGCTCAATCCTACGCTGGGAAGCCGAAGGAATTACTCATAAAGACGGCCGCGTAAGCATGCGTCGCCATGGATTAGATGCCCGCGACTTGGAAGGGTTGATCGGTTGAGAGCTTAGTTCTTTCTCTTGCTGACCGCGGTGCCAGCATGCATCACGCTGTATGTGGTGTCTTCCCGCGCGAACTTGTTGCCGCGATAGACCAGGTAGATGTTCAGTGGGTAGAGCACCAGCCCCACCAGCACGTATTGAACTGGCATCAGCGTGGTGTTCTCCGGCAGGTAGTTCCAGCAAAAGTGCAGGCCAAAGGCTAGCAAAAGGAAGCCAAAGATGGAGCCCAGGCGCCACCAGACTGTCTTGTTCGCGCTGAATAGCGCCCAGCCTATTCCCCAACCCGCCAGCGCGGTGAGCAAGACGTGCAGCGCCGGACCCGCGATGAGGCGCAGACCCCACATCTGAAACATTCCGGTCCAGTCAGAAAGCGGGTGCATCGTGCCGCCGACGACGCTGTACAACACGTTCTCGAGGGTCTCAAAGCCTAAGCCCACGGTGGCGCCCACGACCCAGCCGTGCCACGGCCGGTTGAGCTGCCGGAATGACAAAAGAATGAAGAAGACTCCGGTGGTCTTGGAAATCTCCTCTGGGTAGGCACCCGCCCACGACATCGTGGCGGCCTGCCACCCGAAGGATGACGCCAGCGTCATCAGCGGAGTAGAGGAGAGCAAAGCCATGCCCACCGCGGTACCGCCACCCCACAGGAGCGCCGCCCAGACCCATCCGCGCGCCGGGAACATGGGGCTTAGGCGAAGCAAAAAGAGGACGAGGGCCACGTAGGCGCCGCCGATGAGCACGCTGGGTACCACCAAAGCAGGAGCAATCAGCAGGTAGCTGATTAGGTTAGCCATGATGCTCACCATGCCCAGAGCCAGTAGTACCCACAGCGAGTTGCGGAAGAGTTTGCTCATGATGCCACTACTCCCGTCTCCGCTTTCACCGGCAGCTCGCGGTGTCCAAAGGCCTGCCAGATGAGTTCCGCGGCGTGGGTGAAATCGCCGCCGATGAGCATCACGATGTAGTCAAAGTCGGTAAAGTCGCCCTCTCCGTCGCGGGAGAGGACGATTGCGTCGGCGGGGGCGTCGTAAAGCGCGAGTGCATCGCCCTCCCTGTGGATCTTTGCCGTGGAAACTTCGCCGTAAGCATAGCCGCGGACGGCGCGATGCATCGCCACCTCCTCGTCGGCACCGTCGAGGCCTTCAGTGCTGACCACCTGCACGAGCGTCGCACCGCAGTCCCAGGCCTGGTTCGCCATGGTCTCCGAATTAGGCGTGCAACGCAGACCCGGGACCTCAATGGTCCAGGTTTCATCCTCACTGAAACCTGTTGTCGCAGAATCAAGCACCACTTCCTCGGTCTTCGGCTCGGGCGGGGTCACCGTTGCTGCGATAAGCGTGGGGATGACGAGCACTACCAGCACGAAGCTAACGACCGCGAGAAAATATCCGCGGAGTTGTGATGGTGGGAACCGATAAGTTGGCATAGTCCACACCTTAACCGGATTGATTCGCCTAGAGTGGCTGGCATGAAAGATCTCTACCAATTTGTCAACGGACCATGGCTACAATCCCACGTCATCCCCGATGATCGGGGCGTTGATGGCACCTTCCACAACCTGCGTGACGAGGCGGAAGAGCTCGTGCACGAGATTGTTAAAAATGACACTGGGCGCCCGGGCGCGCTCTACGCATCGCACCTTGATACCGAGGGCGTAAATGGTGCAGGCATGGCGCCAATTGACGCCGACCTCGACCACCTCACCGCAGCCGACCCTCAAGAGCTGGCGCAGCGCCTCGGCGAACTCGAGCGCGAGGGAGTCGGCGCCCCGGTGACCTTCTGGGCGGAAAAGGATTCCGGTTCCGAGGAAGCCGTGGCCTACGTCATCCAGTCTGGCCTGGGCCTGCCGGACGAGGCTTATTACCGCGAGGAAGCGCATGCGGAGACGCTGGCTGCATATGAAAAGCACGTGGCGCAGATGCTGGGCTTCCTCGATCCTGCCCGCCTGTTCGGCTTGGGCGCCGACGTTGCCGCCACGCGCATCGTGGGTTTGGAAAAGGAGCTGGCTGCCGGTCATTGGGATGTCGTTTCCACGCGCGATGCCGTGAAGACTTATAACCCGATGCCTTTCGAGGAGCTGCCGGAGTTGGCACGCGCCATCCTTTCAGGTGGTGGCCTGGAAGCACAGCGCGTTGTGAACATGATGCCTTCCTACCTCGAGCACTTCGAGATGCTTTTCACCGCGGACCGCATGGCAGATTGGCAGCTGTGGGCCACCTGGCACATCCTGCTGTCCCGCGCGCCGTACCTGCCGGAAGAGGTGGGCAAGAAGAACTTCGAGTTTTACGGCACCCGCCTTTCCGGTGCTACCACTCAGCGTGACCGCTGGAAGCGCGCCGTGGGCCTAGCGGAGTCCCTGGTGGGCCAGGAGATTGGCATGGTCTTTGTGGACCAGCACTTCCCGCCGGCATCTAAGGCGGAGATGGACACCCTGGTTGATTACTTAACCGCTGCTTACCGCGAGCGCATCTCCCAGCTCGAGTGGATGACTCCGGCAACGCGTGAGCGCGCGCTGGAGAAGCTTGCCCAGTTCAAGGCCAAGATTGGATACCCGGATAAGTGGCGCGACTACTCCGATCTGAGCTTCAGCTCTGAGGGCAAGGACCTCGTGGCCAACGTCCGCGCGGGCAACGCATGGGCGCACGACTTCGAGCTGCGCAAGATTGGCAAGCCCGCGGACCGCGACGAGTGGTTCTCCACCCCGCAGACGGTCAACGCTTTCTACAACCCGGTGGTCAATGACATCACCTTCCCGGCCGCCATCCTGCGCCCGCCATTCTTTGTCCCTTCCGCTGAGGGCGGCGACGTATCCGAGAACTTCGGCGCAATCGGCGCGGTCATCGGCCACGAGATCGGCCACGGTTTCGATGACCAGGGCTCGCAGTACGATGGCCAGGGCAACCTGAACTCCTGGTGGACTGAAGAGGACCGCGCGGCATTTGAAAAGCTCACCGCGAAGTTGGTGGAGCAGTTCAACGGCCGCGTGCCTTCCGTTCTGGAAGGTACTGATTCCGCGGGCGTCAATGGCAGCTTCACCCTGGGTGAGAACATCGGTGACCTGGGTGGACTGGGCATCGCAGTGGTGGCTTACAAGAACTACTGCGCGGACAACGGCCTCGACATCGCTGGCCAAGTGGCCCCTTTCGAGGTGGAGGACGCATCTCCTGCGCTTTACGACGCCGAGTACAACGGCCTGCAGCGCCTCTTCCTGTCCTGGGCGCGCGTTTGGCGCACCGCAATCCGTCCGGAGATGGCCACCCAGTACTTGGCCATCGATCCGCACTCCCCGGCGGAGTTCCGCTGCAACCTCATCGTGGCGAATGTGGCGGAGTTCTACGAGGCCTTCGAGGTAGAGAAGGATTCTCCGTTCTACCTGGCCGAGGAAGACCGCGTCACAATCTGGTAAGACGCGCCGCGAGGTAGTCGGTTCCGGTCTCGGAGTCGACTACTCGTAATTGCCCAGCCTCCGGTGGGGTAACGGTAAGGGTGGGCAAGAACTCGATTTCGCCAGGTAGTCCGCCGGTGCCATAGGCGTGGAAGCGCTGTGGGCCGGTGGAGTATGCGGCGGAGGTTTCCTCGTTTTGTACAAGATGGACCCATTGTGTGATGGCGACTGGGTCGTCTTCGGCGCGGGCTACCGAGCGCTTTCCGAGCACGGAGTGGTCCATGGCGCACAGTGGTTTGTTGGTGGCATTGTCGGCGGCGCGGTAGGTGACGGGGAATTGGACGATGTTGCCGGCGTAATCGTGGCCGAGGAGGACTTCAATGCCAACTTCGTCATCAGGATCTACTGCGCGGTAGCTTCCAATGATCTCGTCGATGTGGGCGTGCTTAGCTGCGATTTCGGCTTTAGTGGGGGATAGTTCGGCGGTGGGGTGGAGTTTGGCTACCTTCGTCATGGCCGCCATAGTAGCGGTAACCTCGAATGCATGACTTCGATTGAGCAGTGGCAGATTGGCGGCCAAGACCGCCAGTTGAGCGAGGAGGAGCAGCTGGAACAGCTCTACACCTACATGCAGGTCCACTACCCACTGCCGGATTTCCGTCCGCCGTGGGCTGGCGGCGGCTCGCCGGATGCTGACCGCTACTGCGCGCTTTTACCGGATCGCATCACGCAGGCTTCCATGATGGTCTTGGGCACTGCGGTTGACCACGCGCTGCCGGGTACCAAGTTCACTGATGGAATCACGCAGCGTGACACTGAGGTCGGCGCCATCTTCGAGCCCACTGCGCCGAATGGCAAGTGGGCAGTCTCCCTCCACTCCGGCGGCTGGTGGCGCGGTGATGGAACCGCGTTAGAGATGCAGTGGCGCCCCGAAGTTGCCGCCGCAGCACAGTTGTCCGGCACCACCATCATCGACGTGGACTACCCGCTAGCACCTGAACACAGCGTGGCTGACATGGTGGAATCCGTCAACAAGGCCATCGCTTATGCCCGCGAACAAGGTGCGGCTTCCGTGACCGTGTGGGGCTACTCCTCGGGCGGCGCCTTGGCTGCACTCGCGCCCGCCGATGCACTCATCCTTACTTTCCCCGACTTCGCCGCGCTTTCCAATCTCCCCGAGGAGATCCGCGCCGGCTACGAGCTGCCAAACGAGTACCCGCGCACACTCGTCCAGACTGCGGTGCAAGACGAAATCGCCGAGCGAGTCACCATCCCTGGCGCCGAAACCGCCGATTACGTCTCCACTCACCGCATCTCAACTCCGGCAGTGGCCCGCCAGCGCATCATGGACACCGCGGACTTCCTGCGCTCCGTCTAAGCCGCCTGGTTTTAGCGTTTAGCGGTTTGGTCCCATTGGTTGGATCCCCTTGGGGGTAAAGCTACCCAATGGGGCATCCCGCACGGCTTCGCTACTCGTAAAGGGACCATTAGAGGGGGACCCAACCAGGGAAACCAAACCGAATTGAGGGCAACCTGACCACTGCCGGCAAAAGTTCCCGCGATTCGAAAGGATCACAAGAAAACTTTATCGGGAACTATTGCTAATAGCGTCGCGACTATTCACCCATGAGTATTTCCAATCATGGTGCGATGTCGCGCTTACACAAGACAGCCGGTATTCTCATAGCGCCGTTCCTCATCGTTGCAGCGCTGAGCGGGTTCTTCTACGCCTTGGCCCCCAGCATCGAGTCGGTGGTGTACAAGAATGAGATCGTGGCGTCAGGAAGCGGTGAAGCACACAGCCTCGATGAGCAGATCGCAGCAGCCCAGAAGGTCTATCCGGATCTCGCAGTAAGCAAGGTGCAGGCCT
Organism: Corynebacterium sp. HMSC071F07; assembly: GCF_001810285.1. Lineage (NCBI taxonomy): Bacteria > Bacillati > Actinomycetota > Actinomycetes > Mycobacteriales > Corynebacteriaceae > Corynebacterium > Corynebacterium sp. HMSC071F07. Next base: position 102,398 of record NZ_KV800694.1, on the reverse strand, counting down.
TCGACGACAGCGAGAAGAACACCCGCGTGCTCTTCGCGGATGACGCACTGAAATCCTCCAGCTACGCCCACGCAGTGTTCGTGGACCCCGCCACGCTCGAAATCAAGGGTGACCTCGTGCAGTATGGTTCCTCTCGCGCGTTGCCGTTGCGCAGCTGGCTCTCCGAGGGGCACCGCCGCCTCTGGCTTGGCGACGCCGGCCGCATCTACTCCGAGCTCGCCGCCTCATGGCTGGGCGCACTGGCGATCATGGGCATCTACCTGTGGTTCAAGCGGCGTCGGAAAGCGGGCAAGATGCTCACCCTGCACTCCAAGATCGGCGCGTGGCTGCTGCCCGGCTTCGTGTTCCTCACCATCACTGGCCTGACCTGGTCCTTGGTTGCTGGTGAAAACATCTCTACCCTGCGCGAGAAGATGGACTGGATGCAGCCCAAGCCCGCAGCAACTGCCGCCGCGGACCCGCATGCCGAGCATCACCATATGGACATGACGGGGGACATGAACGTGATGGGCGGCGCAGACGCGTTGGCGGCCGCGCGTTCGGCAGGGTTGACCGGCATCCTCGACATGACGCCGCCTTCCGCGGAGACGCCAGCGTGGACCGTCACTGAGGCACGCCAAGACTACAAGCTGAGCTACGATGCCATCGCTGTCGACCCGCACACTGGCGAAGTGGTGGACCGCGTGGACTTTAAGGACTGGCCGCTCATGGCCAAGGCGGTCCCATGGCTCATCCAGCTGCATATGGGCACCTTGTTCGGAATCTACAACCAGGTTGCGCTCGCGCTTCTCGCGCTAGGCCTGTTGGCGGTCAGCGTCATGGGCCTGTGGATGTGGTTTAGTCGCCCGAAGCGCTCGCTCCAGCACCTGAAGCTCTCGCCAGCGCTGGTCGTGGGCGCGGTGCTGTATTCCATCATCGCTCCGCTCTTCGGCGCATCCCTGGTGCTGTTCTTCCTTGTGGATTGGGCAGTGCAGCGCGCTAAGAAGGCGAAACAGACCGAGCCACGCGAAACCCAAGAAGGGGAAAGCATCAAGCAACCTGTCTAGGACGATTGCCATAAAGTAACGAGAGGGAGGACCACCTGGTCCTCCCTCTCTCGTACTCGCTGGGTCCTACTTCTCGCTGGGTGCTTTTTCACGCTGGGTGCGATAGCACCCAGCGTTATTTCTCCTCAGAGCCCTCCGGGCGAATCTTCATCTCAGATTCCTTCCAGAGTCCGGAGCGCGAAACGATCTCATGATCGATGTTCGCCTCGGCAGGTGCCTCGCCCTTGGAGTTGGTGCGCAGCTCGTACTTTTCGATTGCGCCCCAGTCTCGAGCCCAATCATTGTTGAGGTAGCTCGGGATCTCGTAGGAGTAGTTGACTGCCTCAGCCGTGGCCATCGCGCCACCGCCCGAGAAGGACTGGAAGTCAGTCAAGGACGTCTGCGCCGCTGCATCCGGCAGGATGCGGTATTCCGGAATCTCCGTCACGCCCGCATAGTGGTCGAAAGTGCGCTGGCATGGGAACTGCAGAGCCACAGACCAGTCCATCAGCGCCGGGGTCTGTGAATCGAACTGCGAGTTGATGGTCGCAAGCTCCGGCACGCGCGGCGGAGTGAAGGCGAGCCATTCGTCCTCGTCAGTGGAATCATCCACGGCCACCAGGCGGACCACGTTGGCCTCAGCTGGCAGCTTGTCCAACGGGATGCGTAGGTTGCGCCACTTCGGGGTAGCGCCGACGTCGGAAAGCTCTGCTTCGCCCTTGTTGGTGGCCTTGCCGTCCTTGTAGGTGGCGTACTCCAGCTTGAGCTCCATGCCGTCCTGCTCGATGCCGTTGACATCGTGGTGGTAGATGTTGCCCGCCGCAGAAACAGCCAGAATCGGGGCGTTTTCCTTGGCCTCAGGCAGGTTGTACCACTGGGTCGTTACGGTAGAGGTAGAACGCTGCTTTTCATCGTAGGAGCCCAAAACCGGTACCTTGTTGTAATCCAGGTTGAAAGGCAAGTGACGGGTCGAGCCGTTTACGCCCTTGGTCCCACGCACGCCGCCGCTTTGCTCATTGGCAGACTTTTCGCTGCTTTCCTCCGACTGCGCGGCATCGGCAGAGTCAGCATTTTCTGCCTTCTCGGTTGAGGTATTCGCAATTGCGCCAACCGACGCCGAGTTCAGATTCTCCGGCTCGATGGATTCCGGGATGTTATCGGGGCCAAAGCCGAAGGAATCTTCGCTTGGGTCCTCCAGCGAGTCCTTGAGCTCGCCTTCAACCGGGCTGAGGAAGGAGTCGTTGGTGTTGGTCTCTACCATCGTGGCGTCGGCAAGCGAGCACTGGTTGCCCTTCAGCGAGGCCAAGTTGCCCTTGCCCACGGAGTAGGAATTCTGCTGCGAAGCATAAGCCTTAGCGAAGGATGCACACGAGAAGGCCACAATCAGCGCGCAGGCCAAAGCCAGCGGCGCGGACATGATGCCTGCCCAGCGCGAAACTTTGGCGGCGGCCTGTGCCTTGAACTCCTCGAGGCGGCCTTCCTCTTCTGCTTGGGCCTTGCGGTAACTGTGGAACATCGCCTGGACGACGCCGACGGCAAGGACCACCAAGCCAATAAACAGCAGCACGGTGTTGGCCTCAATGGCCTTGAGCTGAACCGTGCGATCCCACCACGGGATGCCGAAGGAGGAGACGTACCACCAGGCATTCCAGCCAGCCATGGAGATAGCCAGCAGGAAGATGACCGATGCGAGGGCGAAGGTGCGCGCGCGTGGCGAGCGCATCGCGATCTGGGAGAGGACAACCGCGCCCAATGCCGCAATCACGCCCGCGACGCCGGCGTAGATACCGAAGTGGTGGGTCCACTTGGTTGGGGTGAACATCAAGAAGAAGGTGCTAAGCCCAATGATGAGCAGCAGGCGCTGGGTTGGGCCGACCGCTGCGCCGACGATGCGGCGATCCTTGATGAAGGCATAGATGATTAGCGCCAAGCAGAAGATCATGGTGAACATGGCGAAGCGGCGGGTCATCGAGCCGTCCACGGACTGCTGGAAGAGCGTGGTGTAGCGCACGTACTCCGAGTACCACGGCAGCGAAGGGCCGACCTCAGAGCGCACGCGGGTGGACTCCATGACCGAAGCCAGCGTCTGATCACCAAAGGCTGCGACCATGATGGCGGTGCCGGAAGCGAGGAAAGGTGCAATCATGGCGAGCCAGCCCACGTGCGGGGCGCGCTCGGCCATGAAGGCAAATAGCTTCGGCAGTGATACCAAGAACACGCCGACGGCGAAGAGTCCGGTAGGACCAGCGCCCAGCGTCAAGGTTGCGGCGATGGTGCCCACGGCTGCTGGCAGCAGGCGGCGGGCGGCAATAGAGCGTTCGAAGGAAGCCCAGGTCACCATGACACCGAGAGCCACGATCGGCTCTGGGCGGATGCCGTTGTTATATGGCAGCCAGAATGCCAAGAACATAAAGGCGGCGGTCCAGTGCGCCACGCGGCGGCCATTAACTAGGTCACCAAAGCGCGGCAGAATCTCGCGCGAGAGAATGAACCAGACGATGAATGCGGAGATGAGCGCAGGCAGACGCACGAACATTGACGTACTGGAAATCTCCGACAAGAAGGCCACGAGGTCGTAGTACGGGGAGCCGAACGGGGCCTCGGGAACGCCGTACCAGCGGTAGTAGTTCGCCATATAGGAGGCGTGACCGGAAACGCGGCCCATCGTCAGGATGAAGCCGTCATCCGAGGTATTTGCGCCGAAGATATGCCAGAAGACGAGGACGGCAGCAACCACGCCGTCGAGCGGGCGGATCTGCTTCCAGGTGGCAGGCATAAAGCCCAGCTTGCGCCCGTCTAGACGGTCAATGCGCCACAGGCAGATAAGGCTCAGGATGGTCATGGCTACGCCCAGCCACATCGCAATCTTCTTTAGCAAAGAAGGCGAGGAGGTAAAGCGCGAATTGATATCGACGTGGACGTTTAGCCCTTCGTCGACAAGCTTTGCGGCATCCTTATCTTCTAGCTCGGTGTAGACGCCGGTGACCTGCGGACGAACGTCGTCCTTCGTGGTCTCGGAATGCTTATCCACGCTGACCGTGGTGCCGGAGCCGGAGGAGTCGATCTTGAGCACGGCGTCGTCAGGCAGTGCGGCTACTTCCTTGGGGGTAAGGGCAAGCAGCACCTCGTCCAAGGAGACGACGGAAAGGCCTTGGTCGCTCACGCGGACGAACATGCCGCGGTTGGAGGCCTTGGTGGATTCCGGCGGGATGGTGCCGTAGAGCAGGTCCTGATCATTATGGAGCTGGTCTGCGGCGCTCAGCGGGATCTCGGCCTTGATGTCCTCCGGCGCCACCGAAATCAGCGGGGCGTTTATGGACTGCAGCGAATTATTCTGCGGCCAATCAAAAGAGGACTGGGTTTGGTTCACCGGAAGTAGCGGGGTCGCTACAAAACAAATGAAGCCAATCAGGCCGGCAATAATGGCGGTTAGCCGCAGCGAACGCGGGGCGTCCGCTATGGCTAAGCGGGGATTTTCGGTACTAGGAAGGCTAACTGACACGGCGATCAGTTTACGGCACGGCCCCTAGAGTTAGTGAGAACGCACCGCCACCACGAATGGGCCAACCTGCTTGGTATCCCAGCCTTCCTCGAAGACATCTGGGTTGAAGAAGACCGCACGGTAACGCACGTTGGGCTGATTGGGATAGATATCCTCAGCCAGGTGGATCTTGAAGCCATCGCCCGGCTCTTCGAGGCTGCCGCGGAAGATGACAACATCGGGACCATTCCACTTCGCGGAATCGATCGCCTTCTGGAACTCGGCCGGCGTTTGCTCCCAGGAGTCCTTGCCCCAGGCTTCGATCTGCGCGTTGCGGGCGCTGAACTCACCCAGTGGGTTGGCGTAGTGGCTGGGAAAGGCGTTGAAACCCCAGTATGGGTGATAAGCCATAAACAGCTTCTCGTCCGTCATGACCGTGGTCGCATTCGGCGCGTAGCCGTGCGAGTCGATGAACTCACGGATCTTCAGGTAGTCCTGAGAGGAATCACTGGCAAAGCGGTCGGCGCGCTCGCCGTTGCCGTCGGTATCGGTATAAGCGTGGTCGAGGGCATCCTCGTTGGCTTCCGGGATGTGCTGCGCGTAGTAGATTCCGCCGAATACCAAGAAGATGGCGAACACCGCGGTGATGCGCTTGTTGGTGGTCTCACTAAAGCGCGCCGGGTACAACGTGGGAATGCCCAGCAGGCGGATTTCTGCCAGACAAAGAACGCCGGCGGTGGCGAAAAGCAGCACGATGATGCTCTCCAGGCGGAAGCCCAGCAGGGTGGAGCCGGCCAGGGTGACCACCATGGACATCACGACCCAGAGGTAGGTACCCAAGGTGGCGATGACGAGGGCGCGTACTGCGGCGTCTTCCAGGCGCATGGCCATGTAGATAAGGCCGATGAGGCAGAGCGCGCCGATGATGCTGAAGGAGAGGAAAGGCACCGGAATTTGGGTTCCTTCCTCCGGCAGGTAATGCTGAGCGGCGGACTCCAGTGGCGCCTCTGCGCGGAAGGTGGCGAGCAGATAAGGCGTCCAGGCAATGGCGGCGATGGCCAGCGAGCCGACGCCGATGACCACCAGGTGCATGAGGGGGCGCAGGGAGCGCTCGTAGATTGCGGTGGCGATAGCAACCAACGAGACCACGGTCAGTGCGATGGCGCCGGTGAACAAGGTGTAGAAGCAGGCGGAGAAACCCAGGTACAGGGCCACGCCCAAGGTAGAAAGCCAGGAGCCGTTGAAGGCGCGGGCAGCCAGCACAGCTACTGCCGGAACGCCCATGGCGATGACCGCGGAATAAGGCTCCTCAGCGTTGACCGTGAGCGTGACGGCGGTGGTCACGAGCGCGATTGCGGTGGCAACTGGAAGCGAGCCCACCAAGCGCTGCCAGAGCGGAACGAGCAGGCAGCCACACATCGAGATAGAAATCAGCGCCCACGGCTGGAAGACCTCCCAACCAGGCATGTGCAAAAGGTTGGCCACGCGGCCGCCGAGCCAGAACCAGCCCATGGGATAGAAGGTGGGAAGGCCCTCGTAGTTCATGTCGGCGTAGCCCATCTGATCCGTGGTGCGGGTCAGGAACTGGGTGCGGAAGACCTGGTCCACCTGCACTCCGTCCAGCCACAGCTTGGAGGCGGAAAGCGGCAGACCGATGGCAGAAAGCACTAGCAAGGCAGGCGAGAGATAGCACGCCGCGTAGGTCAGCCACGTGCGCCACTTAGGCCGTGTGAAAGCAGGACGGTGGGTGTCATAAATCCACTTCACGCAGAGCACGCCGACCAGCAAGAGGGTCAAAACAATGCCGACCGTGCACAGTGCACGGGTGACCATGGAGGTACTAAAAGCTGGCAGGGAGACCGTCTTGAAGGCATAAAAACCGAGGAGAGCGACGACCGCCCCGCCAAGGGCAGCCGCCGCTATGCCCAGCAGAGCCGACTTAGTTGAAAGCTCGTCGGCGTTGTAATCCGTGGCACGGGTGTGTTCAGTGTGCATGGAGTGCATGGTTGCTGGGCTAGTCATGCACACTAGTTTCCCACATTCGGGAGGATTGCTGGAATTAGAAAGGCAGCTTTCGGAAGATGGATTGTGGGATGAACTTGAAGGCCAAGGAGACGTACTCGAACAGTGGGTGCACGTAGATGGACTGCGTGCCGTTCAAAATTGCCTTGACGGTGGCCTTGGCAACATCGTCAACGTTGACGGTCAGCGGTGCCTCGCCAGCGTTTGCGGACATCTTGGTGCGCACCTGGCCCGGACGAACCACGAGGACGTTGGCGCCGGAGCCGCGCAGTGACTCACCCAGGTTGATGAAGAAGCCATCCACGCCGGCCTTGGAAGCGCCGTAGACAAAGTTGGAGCGGCGCACGCGCATACCCGCCACGGAGGACATGGCGACGATGGTGCCGTGGCCCTGCTCCTTGAACTTCTGGCCCAACAGCACGCCCAGGGAGACCGGGGCGGTGAAGTTGGTCTGTGCGGAAGCGACGGCCTTGGCCTGGTCCTGCCAGAGTTCTTCCTGGTCACCCAGGGTGCCGAAGGCGACGATGGCAACGTCGACGTCGCCGCGGTTCCATGCCTGCTTGACGACGTCCGGGTGGGCCTCGAAGTCAGTTGCGTCAAAGTCGATGACCTCGACGTCAGCACCGCGGGAGGTCAAAGCGGCGGTGGCATCGGCGATGCGCGGGGACTGTGCGCGGGCAGCGAGGGTGACCTTGGCCGGGCCACGCTCCAAGAATTCCTCGACGATGCCGAGGCCGATTTCGGAGGTGCCGCCAAGGAGAAGGATGTGTTGTGCTTGGCCTACTGCATTGAGCATGTGGGTTATTCCTTAAAAGATCTTCTGCGTTGTGTTCGGTGCGGACGTTTAGCGCAGCTCGAGGCGGCGGGACATATCGGATGCGAAGACGCCGGTTGGGTCGATGGCGTTGCGGATGGCAAGCCAGCCCTCCATGCCCGGGTACATCTTGTGGAAGTTCTCCGCAGAGGTACGGGATTCCTTGGCCAGGTAGAGGCGGCCGCCGAATTCCATGACGCGCTTGTCCAGATCATCAAGGAAGGCGCCGAGGCCTGGCTTGATTGGGAAGTCCACGCAGACGTTCCAGCCCGGCATTGGGTAGGACAGTGGTGCCTTGTTGCCTGGGCCGAA
>NZ_KV800694.1:89324-94644 GCF_001810285.1 Corynebacterium sp. HMSC071F07 | reverse complement strand
TTGTTGCCTGGGCCGAAGAGCTTGAACACGTTCAGTGCGGAGTAGTGGCCGGACTTTTGCATGTCACGGATGATCTCCTTGAAAGGCTCAACCGCCTCGGTCGGTACCACGAACTGGTACTGCAGGAAGCCGTTGGAACCGTAGCCGCGGTTCCACTCGCCGATGAGATCTAGCGGCTGGTAGAACTGCGTCAGGTTCTTGATCTTGTTACGAGCCGGGGCGCCCATGAGGTAGTAAGCCTCGCCGATGGCCATCAGGGAGAGCTTGTTCATGGTGAAGTTCGGGAAGATATCCGGCACCGTCATCAGCTGTGGAGCGTTGAACTTCAGCGGATCCTTCGCCAGCTTTGGTGCGAGCTCTTCGAGCTGCGCCAGGGTGGCCAGGCTGCCGCGGGAGATGGTGGAGCGGCCGAGCTTTGGCTCTGGGGAGATGACGTCGAACCAAGCAGAGGAGTAGGTGTAGTTGTGCTCGGAGCCATCCGAGTGGAAGGCTACGGTCTCATCCAGGTTCTCGGTGCGGTCAGTGTCCGCGATGAAGTAGGCGGTCTCGGTCTTGGTCATGCGGATCTGCGCGCGCAGGATGATGCCGGTCAGGCCCATGCCGCCGACGGTGGCCCAGAAGAGCTCTCCGTCTGGATCATCCTTGGAACCGTTAGGTTCCAAGTGGAGTACGCGGCCGTCTGCCACGAGCAGCTCCATGGAGGTGACGTGGTTGCCAAAGGAACCGGCGGAGTGGTGGTTCTTGCCGTGGATATCCGGGCCGATTGCGCCGCCGATGGTGACCTGGCGGGTGCCTGGCAGAACCGGGACCCACAGGCCGTATGGCAGGGCGGCCTTCATCAGCTGATCCAGGGTTACGCCACCGTCTACGTCGACGATTGCGGTTTCCGGATCGATGGAGTGGATCTTGTTCAGCGGCTGCATGTCGATGACCAGGCCGCCGCCGTTTTGGGCAGGGTCACCGTAGGAACGGCCCATGCCGCGGGCGATGACGCCGCGGCGCAGGTGTGCTGGTTTGTCGGAGTTATCTTCTGCAACCTGGGCGACGGCCTTCTTGATGACCTCGACGTCTTCGGTGGACAGTACGTGGGCAGTCGTCGGCGCGGTGCGGCCCCAGCCGTGCAGGGACTTTTCGGTGGTATGTAGTTCCATCTCTTACTCTTTACTCGACGTGATATGTCGTTCCTAGCCTACTCACCAACACGGACACGTGACGTGTGTGACGTTAGTGATATTTGGAACATGTTCGGGCATCGGCCGTGCCCGAATGTGTTGATTTGGCCTTCTAAAACAGATCTAATACAGATCCATGAGCTCGCGGATTTCTGCTGGGAGCTGCTCCTGGGAGGTAATCTCCGGGCCCTTGTAGGAACGCAGAATCTCATAGACCCGACGGCGCGAAGTGGAATCGAGGATAGGCAGCTCCTCAGCCATCAGGCGCGTCATAAACCCATCGAGCGGGAGATTGGTGTGCTCGGTGGCCAGGAAGTGGCCGTTGTACTTGTCGTCTTCAGCGCGTTCGTCTTGGGCTGCGCGCTGGGCAGGGGTTAGGTGCTCTTTCTTTGAGGAGTACATGCGCTTTAGCTTAGTGCCGCATAAAGTAATCCCCATGACTGAGCAAGACTCCGCACAAGAAACCGAGCGCGTCGACCGCTACGCACTCGATGACACCCTGTCTGGCCGCATAACGCAATCGCTGGCTTTGGGCCTTATGACCTCCTATCCAGATTGGATCAAGAATAAGAAGGCACTCGTCGCCGCTTATATCGGCTCGTTTCTGGGCTTCGGCGCGCTGGTTGCGGTGACCAATGCACAGCGCGAGCAGGAAGAACAGCAGCCGGTGCAGGCACAAGAACAAGAGATGGACGTGAAGGCCTGGGCAGCATTTGTTGCCGTGGTACTGGTTCTCATCGCCGGTGGTTTCATCAACGTCAAGGTTGCGCAGGCCATGGTCAAGCCCCTGCGCAAGCGCGGTGTGCAGAAGCCATGGACCACTCTGGGGGCCATCGGCGCGGGCCTGCTTTTTGTGGTGAGCGAGCTGGAAGCACGCGACATCGCCAAGCGCGCGGCGTAGCCTCACGCGCTTACCTCCACAACTTTGACCCGCAACTTTGCGTATGGTGGGGCCCATGAGCCTCGGGGTCACAGATTTGAGTACGGCACGCGCCAAGCGTGACAACTCTATCGTGACCCTGCGCCGCGAGCCCCTCACCGTCATCTGCCAGGTTTCCAACGTGAGCGCGGACGTCGAAGTCCACCGCCAAATCGGGTTTTCTGACGCCCTTACCTTTGAGCAACTCCACCACGTGCTCGAAGTCTGCTTCGGGCTTCCCGATGAAGATTCGCCGTGGCACTTCTTTGAACACCATGAAGCCCGCGGGGCCCGCATCGATCCCAAGCATCAAGTCTCCGAGTTTTTGTGGCGTGAGGGCGTGCAGCTGGACTATGCCTGGGGGTTGTGGGACTTTAGCCTGGTTGTGGTTGACATTTACCCGCGCGATTCCGGTACCCCTGAATCATTGTGTGTAGGCGGATCGGGCGCCTTCACGCAGCCTTTCGATCTTACTGCCATCAATGCGCAATTAACTGGCCAAGAGACCATCGATGAAGTGCTCAACATCGTGACCCCGCCGGTGCGTGCGCTCATCCAGCGCAGCAAGCTTTTTGATTTCGTGCCGCTGCTGCAGGCGCTCGATTTAGAGCGCAGTGATTCAAACGCGCCTTTATCAGTCCTAGATTCTTTGCCGCGGGAAGTTACCGCAGAAGGCCAGGACTCGTTTTGGTCCATGGTCTTAGCGCTGACCTGCATGGGCGGGCGGGAGCTTAGCAATTCCGTGGCAGAGTCCACGATGGATGCCTTGGGTTGGGTCTCTGATGAAGGCAAGCTCTTAACAGGCGAAGAAATACGCGAGTTGTGTAGCGCTTCGCTTTCTGTGCTTGCAAGCGTGGGCGCCTATGGGGATGAGGCACTAGCACCGGTGGATCGTCTTGACATTTACCGTGCCCTACTGCGCAGGTAGGCTTTTTAGCCGTGACTGATAAAAATCCTTCTGACGCGGCGCCCCGCGACGTCGAGGTGCGCCGCACCTCGCTGGCGACGCAGCTTTTCCGTTTCGTATTCGTGGGCGTGTTCACAGCGGCAATTGACTACGGGCTTACTTTGTTGCTGACCCATTTTGGCCTGCACCGTTCTGCGGCAAAGGCAATCGGTTGGGTCTTTGGCACCATCGCTGCGTACGTTGCCAATGCGCGTTGGACTTTCGGCGCGCAGGTCTCCGGCCGTACTGCGGGTGCCGTGGCGGCGTTGTATGCCTCGACCTTTGCGGTACAGAACTTTCTGTACTGGGTGCTCAACGAGCCGCTGATTTCTATGGGCTTTGAGGGAGCAGTCAAAGACACCATCGCGTTTGTCATCGCGCAGGGTGTGGCTACAGTAACCAACTTTGCCATTCAGCGCATCTTCATCTTTAAGGGAGATTAATGGTGACCAGCGCAGAGAAACTCTCACGCTCGAATTCCCTGCAGGCGCAGGGAACCAAGTTTGTTATTACGGGCGTAATCTCTGCGATCGTTGATGCTGGCCTAACGTGGCTTCTGCAGCTGGGCTTGGGGCTGCTTGATAAAGATGGCGCCCGCACCGTTGGCTTTATCTTTGGCACGCTCGTGGCGTACTTGCTCAATCGCCGTTGGACGTTCAACGCCAAAGCCTCCAAACGCCGCCTTGTGGCAGTGGCGGCGACGTACGCCCTGACTTATTTGGTCAACATGGTGATCTACCGCCGGGCTTTTAACTTCTTTGACGAGGACCTGGCTTGGTCATCCACGTTGGCGCTGGTCGCGGCGTATGTCCTTGCGCAGGGCACGGCCACCATCATCAACTTCTTCGTGCAGCGCTGGGTGATCTTCCGCCGCACCCGGAAATCCTTCGTGGTGGAGGATTAGTTAGGGGCGGCGGAAGTCTTCCTTGCGGCCCTGGTTATGCAGGCGAAGCCACTCTATAAAGCCTTGTGGATCGCGTTTTTGGACGAGGAAGAACCAACCAAAGCGCGCGAATTCTTGGGGCAGGAGCTTGCGCATGCCGCGCTGCCAGAGCAGATAGCCGCGGTTGCGGTAGGTAAAGAACCTCTTGAACTCGCCGTCTGGGTACTGGGTGTGCATCTTGCCGCCAAGAATCGGCTTGAACTCGTCGGAGCCATCCGGGTGTAGGTAGCTGGTGGTCAGCGCGGTGCCGAACTTGAGGCCCGAGCCTGCTAGGCGGCGGTGGTATTCCACCTCGTCGCCACGGATGAAGAGGCGATAATCCGGTACACCGATTATCTGCATGGCTTCCGCCGAAATCAGCGCGCCGTTGAAAAGCGATGCAATACCTGGCAGGAAGTCTCCCTCGAGCTCGCTCATGTAGCGGCGCCACACGAGGCCCTGGCGCAGCGGGAAGGCCAGACGGGCTGGTTCGTTGATGTTGCCCACGGCAGGGGAGACCTCGTGCAAGCCGTTGGCTTCCGCCACGCGGTAGAGCTCTGCGAGCACGTTTTTATCGGCGGGGCGGCCGTCGTCGTCGGCGCACCACACGGCGTCGGCGCCCAACGAAAGAGCCGTGAGGAAGCCAAGGGCGAAGCCGCCCGCGCCGCCCAGGTTTGTCTGGGAAGGAACGTAGACGGCGCGGTCACCGGCAATCTCATTGACCAATTCCTCGACTGCGGTCTCGGCCCCATTGTCCACCACGATGATCCACTGCACAGGGTGGGTTTGGTGCGCTACCTGCTCCAATGAGGCGCGAAGCAGTTCCACGCGCTGGTGGGTGACGATTACGGCGGCCGTCGAACCGGCGGCGTTCAAGGTGGCAGTCATGAGCTCTATTCTGCCACCCGTGGCGCCGGGGATAGGCTTTGGACATGGAATTAGAACAGATGTGGCCGCCGTTTGCTGTGCGGATTGATGCCAGTGGCTTTACGACGACACCGGCTACACCATCGAAGTAGAAGGCGTAACCGGTGAGTTAAAGGAGATGCTTGGGGCTTAGTCGTCTTCGTTGTCGAAGCGGCGGCGCAAGTCCTTGACGTATTCGCCTACCTCGGGGCCTTCGTATTGGCCCACGACTTCAGAGACCTCGCCGGCAGAGCGGACGGTGCCGTGGTCAATCCACAGCGCAGTGTTGCACAGCTGGGCCAGGAAGTCATTGGAGTGGGAAGCAAAGACGAGGATGCCGGAGCGCTTAACCAGCTCCTGCAGGCGCACGCGGGCCTTGGCCATGAAGGCGGCGTCGACTGCGCCGATGCCCTCATCGAGCAGCAGGATTTCCGGCTCGATGGAGGTAACCACGC
>NZ_KV800694.1:82845-89224 GCF_001810285.1 Corynebacterium sp. HMSC071F07 | reverse complement strand
GGAGTAGGTGCGCAGCGGCATGGCGAGGTAGTCACCCAGTTCAGAGAACTCGGCGATCTCATCCATCTTGTTTTTCATCTGCTTGATGGTCTGGCCCAAGAATAGGCCGCGGATGATGATGTTGTCGTAGCCGGAGACCTCTGGGTCCATGCCCACGCCCAAGTCGAAGACGGGGGCGACGCGGCCGCGAACGTCGGCAGTGCCGCGCGTGGGCTCGTAGATGCCAGAAAGCAGACGCAGCAGCGTGGACTTGCCGGCGCCGTTGTGGCCCACGAGACCTACGCGGTCACCTTCGCGGAGGTGAAGGTTGATGTCTTTGAGGGCCTCAACCACGACGGTTTTGTCGGAGTTTTGGCCAATCGCACCGCCGGCTGAGGAAAGTACAGCCTTCTTTAAGGAGCGGGACTTGGCATCAAAGATGGGAAAGTCCACGCAAGCGTTATAAGTATCGATAGAAACCATTGTTTAAGATCCTTTCGTGCAGCTTGCGCTACACCCAGTAGCTCACGCGGAAACGCCATTGGCGCATGGCCAGGCCGGCGACGAGGAGGCCCACGACGGTACACGCGATGACGATAAGCCAGTGGTAGCCCGCGACGGGCTCACCGATCATGGGGGCACGCACGATCTCCATGTAGTGATACAGCGGGTTGATCTCTGCGATGCGAGCGCGGTTGCCCACGGCACCGCCTTGCTCCTTCAAAGTGTTGGTCATCCAGACAATCGGCGTGACGTAGAACAGCAGCTGCGTGAGTGCCTCGAGCAGTGGCGCAATGTCGCGATAGCGGGTTGCCACGATGCCGAAGAACATTGCTACCCACACGCCGTTGACCAGTAGGAGGCCAAGTGCCGGGATGAAGAGGAAGAACTCCCAACCCAGGTGACGCGGGAAGATAAGGATGAGCAGCAACCAGATGATGAGGTTGTGGCCCAAGAATAGCGTTTGGCGCCACACTAGGCGATAGACGTGCACCGATAGGGGAGCCGGGAGCTGTTTGATGAGGCCCTCGTTGTCAATGAAGACGGTGGAGCCTTCCTTGATTGCGCCCGAGATGAAGTTCCACATGATAAGGCCCACGGTGACGTGAGGTAGGAACTCCGCGACTGGAATCTGGAAGAGCATGGAGTACAAAAGGCCCAGTGCTGCTGCCATCACACCGGTGGCGATGGTGATCCAGAAAGGTCCTAGAACCGAGCGGCGGTAGCGTTGCTTGATGTCCTGAATGCCCAGCATGAACCACAATTCACGCTGTTTGGCGCCTTGGATAAGATCGGCAAAAGCCGCCTTCATGGTCATGGACTGGGAGGCCGGTACCGCGCTTTCCTCCGGGGTGGAGGTCATGCGGGCGATGTCGGCGCGCAGTTGGTTGTTATCTTGCACGTCAAAACACCCTAGCGCGCGTGCTGGACAAACGGGTATCTACACGCCGTCTGTACTGGGGGAATGGCTGTAACCTGCAAAAATTCCTTTTTAGGAAACCGTACCCAAACCCGTATAGAGTAGGGAGTCGACTGCCCCACAGCGGCCCCTACAAACGTTGCGTTTGGGTACCAATGAAAGGCGTAGAGGAAGGTTTTATACATGCCATTAGGCTTGCCAGCACGGTATGACGTCGCCAGTGTGCGAGGTCTTTACACTGGCCTATCGGACGGGTGGACCTACCTCAACGCGAATGCTGCGCCGCAGATCTCTGAACGAGTAGCGGCCGGCGTAGCTCGCTCGTTCCGTATGTCCCCAGCAGTAGCCCCGCAGGAAGATGCCACGGGAGCGCATTCCGCGAATAGCGCGCCGGGCCGGTTGGAGGGCTCTGCGCATTACGACGCCGCGCGCATGGCGATTGCGGATCTCGTGGGCTCGAAGGCCAGCCGCGTGGTCTTAGGCCCTTCGCTGCCAGCTTTGTACCAGACCTTGGCGCGCAGCCTGCGCCCGATGTTGCGTCATAATTCTTCGGTGGTTCTGTCCAAGTTGGATCCGCCGGCGCTGTACTCCGCGTTGTCGGAGCTTGATGCGGAAGTGCGTTGGGCACAGCCGGATCTGGGCACGGGTGAGCTGCCGGCTTTCCAGTACGCTGAGCTTGTCGACGGCTCGACGCGCCTGGTCTCCTTCTCCGCAGCGCATGAGCTTTTGGGCACAGTAACACCCACGGCTGAGATCATTGAGAAAATTCGTTCGCGCTCGCGCGCGTGGACGCTTGTCGACGTCTCCGCGCTCGCGCCTTATCGCCCCCTGGGCTTTGATGAACTCGGCGCGGACATCATCGGCATTGATATCGGAATGCTCGGCGGCCCGCAGTTAGCGGCCCTGGTATTCCGTGATGAAGCGATGTTCCGCCGCGTCGATGCGCATAGCCCGGTGAAGGCTTCTAA
The DNA here is from genome assembly GCF_001810285.1 of Corynebacterium sp. HMSC071F07. Taxonomy (NCBI): domain Bacteria; kingdom Bacillati; phylum Actinomycetota; class Actinomycetes; order Mycobacteriales; family Corynebacteriaceae; genus Corynebacterium; species Corynebacterium sp. HMSC071F07. Next base: position 86,857 of record NZ_KV800694.1, on the reverse strand, counting down.
TTCTGCGGAAAAACTAGAGACCCCAGTATCTACCGGCCTGGCCGGTGGCGTTGGCCCTCTAGTTGATCACTTAGCAGCGTTGGCTGGCGGTGAGGCTGGTTCGCGCCGCGTGCGCGTGCATAAGTCGATGGAGGCGCTGAATGAGTACTTGGGCGATCTGACCAATGACATGTACGCCTACTTGGAGACCTTGCCGGCCGTCCACATCTTGGGCGTGACGGGTGAGGCTGCCGCCGGCGCTTCAAAGGATCGCCTGCCGCGGCTTACCTTCGCGGTGCAGAACGTACCGGCAGAGACGGTGCACCGCCGCCTCATCGATAACGGCCTGGTCACGACGTTGGCGCTGCGCACTCCGCTTCTTACGGAGATGGGCGCCGACGAAATCGGCGGCGCCGTTACCGTGGCCTTGGGCCCGTTCAACACCCGCCACGATATTGAACACCTCACGCGCGTGGTGGCGTCTTTGGCCTAAGCCAGTAGCTTAGACCCAAGACGTTTAAGACACCGTCAGCACCAACTTGCCGGTGACGGCGCCGGAGTTTAGTGCTTCGTGCGCAGCGGCGGCCTCGGCCAGCGGGTAAGTGCCGTGGAGATGGTGCTTTACCGTGCCATCTTCCAGCCATAGCCACACGTTGGCGACGGTGTCTGCCACGATTGCGGCTTTGTCCTCAATGCTGCGGGAGCGCAGCGTCGTGCCCTGCAAGGTGAGGCGCTTTGCTAGGACGATGCCCATGTTGAGCTCTTCCTTCGTGCCGCCTTGCAAGCCGATGGTGACCATGTGGCCGTCGGTAGCCAGCGCCTTCAGGTTCTGTTTGAGGTACTTCGCGCCGATGATGTCCAAGATGACGTCGCATTGGTTCTTCAACTCTTCTGCGAAGTCTTGTTCCTTGTAATTAATAAGGATGTCTGCGCCATAGTGCTTGCAGGTCTCCAGCTTCTCCGCGGAGCCGGCCGTCACCGCAACAGTAGCGCCCAGCGCCTTGGCCACCTGGATGGCGAACAAGCCGATGCCGCCCGCACCACCATGAATGAGAATGGTTTGCCCAGCGTGCAGGTTCGCTTCCATGGCGAGGTTGGACCATACGGTGCAGGCCACCTCGATGACTGAGGCGGTATCGGTAAGCGAAAAGCCCTTCGGAATGGGCAGCAGCTGGCCCGCTGGTACCGCGACATATTCGGCGTAACCACCGCCGGCAAGCAGCGCGCCAACCTGGGTGCCTTCTTTCCACTCGGTGCCATTTGCATCCACGATTTCACCGGCCACCTCTAGGCCGATGGTCTCGGAAGCACCTGCTGGTGGCGGATAGTGTCCGCGCGCTTGCAAGAGGTCAGCGCGGTTCACACCCGCAGCATGGACCTTTACTAGAACTTCTCCGGGGTGGAGCAGCGGCTTTTCGACGACGCCTAGCTCCAGCGCTCCGGGATCTTTAGGGTCGGTCTGCACGATAGCTTTCATGCCCACCCAGCTTAACGAAAACTCCGAGGCCGAATATGATCTGCATCGCTAGGTTTAGTAGGCTTAGTGGGTCGCAAGACAAGGAGACGTGGCAGAGCGGCCGAATGCACTGGTCTTGAAAACCAGCGTGGGTCAAACCACCGCGGGTTCAAATCCCGCCGTCTCCGCCGTGTGAAGTCTCGAGACATCGTTCCTTTGGATGGTGTCTCGAGATTTTTGTTTCCTTCAAACGCCCTTCGCATTGCCAGGCGTGGTTTCATGTACCGATATATGTAAATAGCGGCCAGAAACCTGGTGATTCAGGCACGCTAAATACACGCAGAGGTACACACGCCGTGGACTGTCTTCAGTTTCCTTAATATGGGGCGCCTACGCGGTATTCTGCTCCAGCCATGCGTTGATGCCGCCGCGCAGGGAGTAGACCTGCGTGTAGCCGCGCTCGCGTAGTGCGGCTACGGCTTGGGCGGAGCGGATGCCGCCGGCGCAGTGGATGACGGCGGGTTCGTCGTGGCCGAGCCGGGGATTCTCACCCGCCAGGATGCGGTCCAGGAGGAAGTGCTCGGAGCCGGGGATGGAATGCTCCGCGCGTTCTTCCTCGGTGCGCACATCGATGATGCGGTAGCCGGAGGGGATGGTGCGTATTTCGGGGGCGTCGGCAGGCTGCGTGGGCGTTGCGCCGCTGGCAACCACCGGAATGTACTCCCAGGTGCAGGTCAGCGCATCGAAGTAACCAATCTTCCCAGTAAGCAGCGTGCCCATACCCGTGAGGTACTTAAGGGCCTCCAACGCCATGGCGGAGCCCACCGTGCCCACCACGGGGCCCAGCACGCCGGCTTGGGAGCACGAAGGCACCGAGCCAGGGGCAGGTGCCGTGGGAAAGACGTCCTCGTAGACCGGACCGTGCCCAGACCAGAAGACGGAAAGCTGCGCATCGAATCCTAAAATCGACGCCCACACGTGCGGAATACCCAGCTCGTGGCACGCCCAAGAGCACAGGTAGCGGGCTTCAAAATTATCGGTGCCGTCTAAGAGGACGTCGGCTTCAGCCAAGTGCGCAAGCGCCGTGGCGGAGCTTAGGCGCGGGTACTGCAGTACCTGTACCTCCGGGTTGAGCTGATGGATCGTCTCCGCGGCCGACGCTGTCTTCGGCCCACCAATATCGTCCATGCCGTGGATGACTTGGCGTTGCAGATTGGATAGGGAGACCACGTCGTCGTCGAAAAGCAGGATGCGCCCCACACCTGCGCCCGCGAGGTAAAGCAGGGCAGGCGAGCCAAGCCCGCCGGCACCGATGACCGCCACCGTTGCATTAGTTAGCTTGGCCTGGCCCTCTGTACCCCACAGGGCCTCCTGGCGTGCGTAGCGATTACTCATTCCAAGCCCACCCAGTTGCTAAAACCATCCGCGTAACGCTGCTCTTTCCAAATCGGCCCCTCCGCCTTCACGCGGTCGGCGCACTCTTCCGCAGCCGCGAAAGCATCCCCGCGGTGGGCCGCGGCAGCGATCACCACGAATGCTGCCTCGCCCACGCGCAGATCACCGGTGCAGTGTGCGCACCACAGGCGGGTATTCGGATGCGCGGCGATGACTTCTTGCGCCACGCGGGAGATCTCGGATTCGGCAGTGGGGTGCGCGGTATAGCGCAAAAGCTCCACGCCGCCGCGCCCGCCATCATGGTTGCGCACGATGCCGTCGAAGGTGACCACGGCACCCATCGCCGGGGTGGAAATATCAGGCTTTTCAATGGGCGAGCTCGTCATCATCGCCCCGATTACCTTTCCGGTATCGGCGCTAACAAAGGCGGGATCAGTGCTCATGCCTTCCTTCCAATTGATCGACGATGTGCGGTAGCAAAGGCTCCAAAACCTTACAACCATCCTTCACCCCGCCCGTGGAACCGGGCAGCGCCATGGCGAAGGTGTGTGCGTTGACGCCGGCGACGGTACGCGAGAGCGCGGCAGTGGGCACGCTTGCCGACGCCGCGTAAAAAGCATGCGCTATCCCCGGCAGCTCCCGTGCCAGATGCGAGGAGACGGCCTCCACCGTGGCGTCGTCAGGCGAAATGCCCGTGCCTCCGGAAGTTAAAATGACGCTGGGCTGGGCGGCGAAGACCTTATCGAGGGCCTCGGCGATTTCGGCATCGGGTACCACGAGCGCATCCGGAGTATCAAAGCCCACCCGCCGCAGAAAACCCACCGCGATGGGCCCGGAACGATCTTCGTAGATGCCCGCTGCCGCGCGGGTGGAGGCAACCACTACTACTGCACGTCGCGCCATTAGAACGGGATAACCTCAACGACATCGCCCGGCTGCAGATGTGCGCCGGCCGGGATGCGGATGAGGGCGTTGGCGCTCATAGCCTGCGAAATCAGGTGCGAACCAGTGCCGGCGAAGAGCTCGGCCGTGGCGATGCCGTTTTCATAGTCGATGATGCCGCGACGGAACTGGCCGCGGCCTTCCAAGCCGGTGACTGGAACGGTGACTTGCGCGGTGTGTGCGGCCCTGGCGCGACCCAGTGTGGGGCCTACGTAGATGCGGAAGCTGACCAGCGTGGAG
>NZ_KV800694.1:72053-82745 GCF_001810285.1 Corynebacterium sp. HMSC071F07 | reverse complement strand
CGGGGTTGCCGGGCAGGCAGATAACCGGGACGCTGCTTAGCTTGGACAGTCCCTGCGGTCCGCCGGGCTGCTGTGCCACGTGGCCGAACCAGCCGTCTTCTTCGAAGACTTGGCGCACGACTTCGAACTTGCCGTGGGATACGCCGCCGGAGGTGACGATGGCGTCGGGCTGGTAAACGCGAACCACGCCTTCCAGATCGGAGCGCAGGATGCCTGGGTCATCGTTGGTGCGTACAAAGGCGACGACCTCAATGCCGTACTCGCGGCAGAGAGCAGCAATCATCGGCGCATTCGCATCGGGGATGCTGGCCGCACCTTGGCCGCCGATCTCTGCGCCACCCGTGGCGACCACGATGCGTGCCGGGGCATAGACCTCGACTTCAGTGATGCCTTGGGAGGCCAGCGTGCCGATGATGGCTGGGGTCAGCCGCGTGCCTTCCTCCACCAGCACCTTGCCAGCCGCGATGTCGGATCCGGCCTCGCGGATGAACTGGCCCGCCGGAGCCGCCGGAATGGTGACTTTTTCCCCTTCGCGCGGGAACTGCGGTGGCTCGCATTGCTCCACTGGGACGATGGTCACGGTGTTCTCTGGCACCTTGGCGCCGGTCATGATTGGGGCCGCGATGCCATCCTGTGCAGCGCTGGGCACAGCACCGGCAGCCACCGTCTGGCCGACGGTGAAGGTGCCGCCTTCCGTCGTGGTGATGGCGTAGCCGTCCATCTGCGAGTTATTAAAGCGCGGCATGTCATAAGCCGCGGCGATGGTGCGCGCGAGGATCAAGCCATCGACCTCCAGCAGTGAGCGCGTCACCACCGTCGGCGCAGGTAGTGCCCCACGGATAGCTGCTAGGTGTTCTTCGTAACTGCGCATGCTGGCGTGCCTCTCCTTATGTTCCTGGTTAACCTCTTCAATTTTAACGGCACTTTCAATGCAAAAACTGGCATAGTGGCAGACATGGTTGAAATTCACTATTTCGCCGCCGCCCGCGCAGCGGCAGGTGTAAGCCACGAACAGATTGCAGCTCCTGCAACGCTAGGCGAGCTGCTGGACACCGTGGCCGCAGAGCACAGTGGCACCACCGAGGCCGGCATGAACTTGGGCGAGGTGCTAGACCGCTGCACCTTCCTGGTGGATGGCAAAAACGCCGAACGCGCCGCCTCCCTCACGGGTGCGACGCGTGTTGACGTGTTGCCGCCTTTTGCAGGCGGGTAGGGCTGCTGGTCTAGTGTCTTGTATCGGTCCTCAGGGCATTTACGTCCGACAATAGACTGTGATGTGGATGCTTTCATGGAACACGTCCATTTTCACCTTCATGTTCTGGTCAAACCACAAAATCCGAGAAGAGTATACGAAAGTACCCGATTTAGAAACAGGACTCATTGGTGGGAAAAGAATTGTTAGTCTAAAGGGCGATTCTTAAGCTCAGTTGACGACGAAAATTGTAAGGACGATGCGGAAATGAAATTGCTTAAAGCTTTTACCCTTGTCGTTCTCATTGCAGGGGTTTTGTTGTGCGTAGCGGGCCTATATTGGGAAAATAAGCTTACCAATCTTGGGATTCCCATAGCCTTGCTAGGCATCGCTCTTTCGGTTGCTATACCTGTGAAAAAGAGAAGCGAAGGGGAAAAACACGCTTAGCACAGGTAGTGAAATGAAGAACGCTAAGTTTACGTGTTTCATTCATCAATGAGTCCCGTTTGAAGTGTCTTCGGGAGCCGAAAGCTATAAGGTCCATGTTGCCCGATAAACCGCGCAAGATTCTCACTGCCGATGAAGTCTACGACGCTGTCATTGATTGGTTCAGAGCCGATGATGATTGGGTCAATCTTGTCTACATCGTCCAAGATACCGGCTACGATGACGACGCACTGACTAGTGAGCAGCTTCAGGATGTCATTGAAAAAGTCATGAGCTTTGATGACCTTGCTATATATGACGCTGCAAGCCCTTCATCAAGTGAGATTGGAACAAACTTTGGTGGCAACCCACTGCCTAGGGACGCGGACGCAGCGGCATTGAGCCGATTCATCATTGAAAAGGACCGAGCTGGCCTGCTGATGGCGCTTATGGTTGTCCCGCATCCGGATAAGCACAAGATGCCTTACGAATACGACGAGGAATAGGAGTATATCGCGGCTTGCGATATATCGCTTCGCTAAAAGGGGGTGCTGCTTTGGTGGCAACCCCTTTTGTGATCTTTTACCCGCTTTGCCGTTTTTAGGCGCCGAAAGCAGCCTCCCACGCCTTGAGGAGTACATCGGTCTCCTCGACGGTGGTGATGGAGATGCGTACGCCTTCGTCGAAGGCGCGAACCAGCACGCCGTTTTCGGCGAGCTTGGCAGCGACTTCTTGTGGGGTGCCCAGTTCGGTGATGTTTGCTGCCGGGAACCAGATGTGGTTGGTCTCGGAAGCAGGAACGCCGAACTTAGCAAAGTGCTCAGTGACGCGCTCGCGCTGGCGAACCGTCTCGTCGGTGCGCTCACGCAGGGAATCCTGTGCCACCAGAGAGTGCAGGGCGCCGACCTGAGCCACCGTGTTCACGGAGAACGGGATGGCTACCTTGTTCAACGCCTCAATGATCTCTTTGTCGCCGAAGGCATAGCCCACGCGCACGCCCGCTAGGCCGTAGGCCTTGGAGAAAGTGCGCAGGCCCACGACGTTGCGGTGCGTCTTGACGTACTCGGTGGCCAGCGGCAGTGAGCCGTTGCGGTTGTACTCGATGTAAGCCTCGTCCAATGCCACGATGATGTCATCCGGCACGGCCGCCAGGAACTCGTCGAATTCCGCGCGGGTGATGATCGAACCGGTGGGGTTATTCGGATTGCACACGAAGATAACCTTGGTCTTTTCCGTCACGGCCTTGGCCATTGCCGGCAAGTCCACGCGGTGTTCCTCATTCAGTGGGACCGGAACCGGCGTCGCGCCAACCACGTGGGCGAAGATTGGATAGGCCTCGAAGGAACGCCACGGGAAAACCACTTCATCGCCAGGCTGGCAGGTGATTTGTACCAGCTGCTGGCAGATGGCAGAAGAACCCGTTCCCACGGCCACCTCATCGAGCGTCAGGCCAAGGTGCTCTGCGAGTGCAGTGCGCAGCTCGACGACGCCCATGTCTGGGTAACGATTGGCGTCGCCAGCCGCGGCCTCCATGGCCTTGAGCGCCTCCGGAAGCGGAGGCTGGGTGGCCTCATTGGAAGACAGCTTTAAAGCAGTCTCATTGCGGGCACCGGGAACATAGACGGGCAGGGAGGAAAGATCGGATCGAATCATGGCAACCACCTTAGCCCTGGGAAGAGGTTTCCGGGTTGCGCGGACCGCGAGGGCCGTAGTCAAACTCCGCCGTGAGCGGGCCGAACGCCTGCAGGCCCTTCGGTGCATCAAAAGCGTCGAGCTGGACCTCAAGGAAGGCGCCGCGCTCCGGGTGCTCAGAAATGTCCGCGAGCGCCTTAGCCAGCTCGCCCTCGGTCTTCGCTGCGTAGGACTCCATGGTGGTATCTGCCTTGAAGACCTTCGGCAGCTCGTTGTAGCTCCAGTTCTGGATGGCGTTGTACTCCTGCTCCATGCCCAGGATGTAGCGCTCAATGGTGTAGCCATCGTTGTTGACCAGAACGATGATTGGCTTGAGCCCCTGGCGCAGGATGGTAGAAAGCTCCTGAGCGGTCAGCTGGAAGGAACCATCGCCAATGAAGAGCACGTGGCGGCGCTCCGGGTTAGCCAGTTGGGAGCCCAGCACGGCAGGCAGGGTAAAGCCGATGGAGCCCCAGATAGTGGAGTTGATGTACTGCACGCCCTCCGGCATACGCAGCGGGCCCAGGCCGATGTTGGAAGTACCCGCCTCGGCGATGACCACGTCGTCTTCCTTGAGGAAGTGAACCATCTGGTTCCAGATGCGCTCCTGGGTCAGCGGCGCTGACTCGTCTGGTTCGAAGGTCGGCAGCTCAAACTTCTCGCCCGTGGCGGCTTCCTTGGCTGGGATGCGCTCGACGAGGACGTCGAGAAGCTCAAGCGTATTGATACCCACGAAGTACTCGCCGTCAGCATTGAGATGCTGATCGCCGAAGTTGAACACGTGCGCCTTATCCAGATTGTGGGTGAAGGAACCGGAGTTGACCTCGATGAAGCGTGGGTTGGTGGTGACCAGGAAGTCGGAGTTTTCGATGCGCTCCTGTACGCCCGGGGCGGAAGCGGCGCCGTTGTAGGTGCCGATGAACAGCGGGTCGCGCTCGGACAGGATGGCCTTGCCGGAAGAAAGCTGGGAGTACGGCAGCTGGGCCTTGTCGATGATGGCGCGGAACTTCTCGGTAAAACCGTGGCGATCGGTGTCTTGGTCGATCAGGAAGATGGGATCCTTGGCCGCAGCCAGCGCCTCGAGCACGCGATCGGCGGCGGCGTTGAGACGCTCCTGGTCGGAGGTAGCCAGCTCGGTGCTGAACGGGGTATCCGGGACCTCGATGGTCAGGTGCGTGATATCGGAAGGGATCTGGATGTGCACCGGGCGCTTCTCGCGCAGGCAGGTGTGCAGGGCGCGGTCGAATTCCTCGACCCCGTTCATCGGGGAAACGCGGGTGGCTACCTCGGTAAACGGTGCGATGGCGTCGAGCATGTTGGCAAAGTCGCCGTCGGCAAGCGAGTGGTGCAGGTTCCAACCGAACTCGGTGGCGTACTGCGGCGGTGCGCCAGCGATGGAGACCATCGGAACGTGCTCCGCGCGAGCACCCGCGATGCCGTTGAGCGCAGAAAGCTCGCCCACGCCGTAGGTGGTGAGCAGACAGCCGACGCCGCGCTGGCGGGCGTAGCCATCAGCGGCATAGGCCGCGTTCAGCTCATTGCAGGCGCCGACGAAACGGATGTCCTTGTCTTCGTCGATCTGCTCGAGGAAGCTCAAGTTGAAATCGCCCGGGACACCGATGATTTCGGTGATGCCGATGGCCTTCAAGCGATCAAGGATAAATTCGCCGACAGTAGTCTGCATTGCGAGTCCTTTCTTTTGATAGCGATAAAACGTGCTTTTTCGATTATCGTAGGTCACATTTTTGTTGTCATTAGTCAAAATAGAGAACTATCTTTGACATATGTCGAAACTGACGGCGCCGAACCTGGCGCGGATTCAAGAGTTAGCCGATGACATCGCGCGGCAGTTGCAATGCTCGGTGGAGGTAACCACTCCTTCTATCAACGTGATTGCGGCAAGCGCGCAGTTGGGCGCCGTGGATAGTCACCGCGTGGCCTCGATTCTGGAGCGCACCCCGCCGCCGGAGCCGATCCCGTGGATGCTCAGTTATGGCATTCAGGAATCTTCTGCCCCGGTGCGCCTGCCGGCGAATGCGGAATATGACATGCTCCCGCGCGTGGTTATTCCTTTGCGCCACGGTCCTGACCTGGTAGGGCACGTGTGGATCATTGATGAGCACGCGCTTTCCGACGCCGCTCTTGCCTCCGTTTCCCCGCAACTGAGCACGCTGACCAAGTTGGTAGACGAGCGCGATGCTTACCTGGCCACTCGTGCGCAGCAGCTTGGTGACTTAACCCGTGACATCGTTGCGGGTGATGAAAGTGCGCTGGCTATAGCCCGCGAGCGCGACCTTTTGCCGCGTGATGGGGAAGTGCTCATTCACCGTATCGACGTAGACGGTGATTTAGTCCAGCTGACGATGGAACTCGCCCGTCCGCTGCGGCGGCGTCCGTTTCTGGCCCTGGACTTGCATGATTCGCTCATCATTGTGGAATCCCCGCGCGACGAGCAAGACACGAAAACGCTGATTGAGGAGGTTGCTTCCGCGGCCCTTACGGCGGGAACGCAGATTGGTGCGCGGGGCAGTGCTCCCACTGCGCGTCGGGCTCGTTTCATGGCCGACGTGGCGCGGCTAACCGGGCAACCTGCGATGGACTGGGCTGCGGCTGGCGCCTGGCGCGCGCTGTTGGGTTGGGATCTGAGTCCGGCTACCGTGCGCGCGCTGAGCCCCGATGCCGCACTGCTTTTAGACGCCGAGCGCAAAAGCTACTGGGAAAGTCTGCTTTGTTATTTCGAGTATTCCCGCAACGTCAATGACACAGCCGCCGCGCTGTATATTCACCGTGCTACTTTGCATTATCGCCTAGACCACGTCCGTGAGATTCTGGGCTCGGCTGCCCTCGAAGATGGCTGGCGCTGTGCCGCTTTGTATGTGGCATTGAAGCTGCATGCGGCGCTTAATCGCCGCTAAAACCTAAGCAGTTAGACGGTAGTGAGGGGGCTGTTTGGCACGCGTGGAGGGGCTCGGGTAAAGTAAGCGAAGATTCATTGCGAATCGCTGGAGACGTGCCAGAGCGGCCGAATGGGGCTCCCTGCTAAGGAGTTGACTTGCTTGCGCAGGTCCGGAGGTTCAAATCCTCTCGTCTCCGCCACTTGAGAAGTCTCGAGACATCGTTTACTCGCTGTCTCGAGACTTTTTACTTAGACCCCGATGTGGGGCAGTGCGGTTATTGCCAAGCTGAGCCTGGAGCTCACCGCGAAGACGGACATTAGGTGGGAAATCTGCTTCTTAACGGTCGATTGTGCGTAGTGCATCGACTTGGCGATCTCTGCGTTTGAGCGCCCTTCGCAGATGTGGCTCAAGATTTGCTTCTCAGTATCGGTGAGTAAGGCGTACTTCTCATTGAACTCGATAACGCTGGATTCTTTGTCGTTATCGCCCTCTGTATGGGAATCGGATTGGGGAAGGTAGTCAACCAGGCGGGTTAGTGCGTGCGGCGATACGGCTGTGCCACCGTTTACCGCCTCGCGCACAGCGGCATACATTGTGGCTGGCTTGCTGCTTTTTACAACGTAGCCGGCCCCTCCGTTGGTTAAGACCTCGATCATTGTTTTGTCAGTGTCTAAAGCGGTTATTGCTACGAATGCTGGTGGGGTGGGCCGCTTCTTGGCCTCGCGCAAGAGCGTTATTCCGTCCATCTCGGGCATGTGAATATCGGCGATGATGACATCGATGTCGATTTGGTCGAGAAGCGAAAGGGCTTCGACGCCGGTGCTGGCCTCGGCGACGACGTGAATGTCGGCAGTGTATGAGAAGTAGGTCTTCAGCGACGAGCGTACGAGGGGATCGTCATCAACGATCAACGTCGCAATGCGGCTATCGGTGTCAGCGGTGCTCATCGATGCTGGATCGCCGACTTGGAAAATAGCCATAGGTATCTACTTTCATAGTTAAAACTCTTATTTATGCACACTCTATTTGTACCATCATTGAGCTCAATTAAAACCCCCCGTGCAAAGGGCTTATACAAAGGAGGATACGAAAGTATATTTCGCCTGAATATAAAGCTAAATTTGGGCAATTTCCGGTGGTTCAAGCGCGGTTAGGGGTAGCTTACTTACGGTAGCGGAAGTATGGTCCTAGGTGGATTCAGGCAAAGCCCAGTTCCACTTGTTAATGACCCTTTTACAGTTAGGACTCCATCATGGAAATCGCATCCACCGTTCTCGAAATCCTCGGCGGCATCTTCGAGGCAATCGCTGAAGGTCTGCAGAAGTAAAAGCTTCTAAAACCTTCAAACGCTCCCGTAGGCTAGTTCAATCGCACTGCCTCCGGGAGCGTTTGCATGTTTTGCGTGGGATGCTGCGCTTGGACTCTTTATCGGTCTTAGGGGCGTCCTTGTGCTGCACCGTGGTTGCCGCTAGGTGGTGAGGTCTAGATGGTGAGGAGTAAATGGTGAGGTCGCCTAACAATAATCACAGCGCTTAACACGAACCGCAGCGGTTACGGGGTGACCTCCCCATTTGTGGCCACAGTAAAAGACGAACCCCCGCCCCACCAGTGATGAGCTGGCAGGACGGGGGGTGCGGCTCTGGAAGAGCGGGCTCGTGTACTTACATCGCCGGGGAGAGGCCCGCGTCGTCCTGGCCGCTGACGCGGTAGAGGTGTTCGTTGACGAACTCACCCACGCCCCAGCGCTCGAGCTCGCGGCCATAGCCGGAGCGGTTAATGCCGCCGAACGGGAGGCCGGCAGCGGTGACGGAAGCCTCGTTGACGAAGGTCATGCCGTCGTTAAGCTGCTGCGCCACCTCGAAGGCCTTGTCGAGGTCGGAACCCCACACGGAGCTGGAGAGGCCATAGTCAGAGTTGTTGGCAATCGCGATGGCCTCGTCGATGTCCTTTGCCTTGTAGATGACTGCGACTGGGCCGAAGATCTCGTTGCAGGCGATCTCGGCGGAAGGATCGACGTCGCTAAGCAGCGTTGGCTCCATGTAGGCGCCGTCGCGGTCTACCTTCTTGCCACCCACACGGACGGTGGCGGTGCCATCGGCAACAGCCTTGTCGAGGCGCTCGATGATTTCGTCGCGGGCACCGATGGAGGACAGTGGGCCGATGTCGGCATTCTCGTCGTCGTATGGGCCGACCTTGAGGTTGCCGATCTTCTCCACCAGGTAGTCGAGGGTGCGGTCGTAGAAATCCTCCAACACAATCAGGCGCTTTGGGGCGTTGCAGGCCTGACCGGTGTTGTACATGCGGATAGGTACGAACTGATCGAGGGTCCACTCGAGCTTCTTGTCATCGATGATGATGAATGGGTCGTTGCCGCCGAGCTCCAGCACGGACTTCTTGTAGTTCTCACCCGCGGTCTTTGCCACCGCAGCGCCGGCTGCTTCAGAGCCGGTGAGGGAAACGCCCTTGATGCGCTTGTCCGCCACGAAGGCATCCATCTGGGAGCCGGAAGCGTAGATGTTGATGAAAGCGTCCTTCGGCAGACCTGCCTCTTCCAGGAGATCCTGGCAGGCCTGGGAAGACAGCGGGCAGATGGAAGCGTGCTTGAGCACGATGGTGTTACCCAGCAAAAGGTTCGGCGCCGCGAAGCGGGCAACCTGGTAGTACGGGAAGTTCCATGGCATAACGCCCAGCAGCGGGCCGAGCGGCTCCTTTTGAACAACAGTCTTTTGCGCGCCCTGGGCCGCCAAGTACTCGGGCGCGAGCAGCTCGTGAGCGTGCTCGGCGTACCAGCGGTAGATGTCAGCGACGATTTGAATCTCGCCCTTTGCCCAGCGCGTGAGCTTACCCATCTCACGGCCGATGTGCTCGGCTAGCTTGTCTGCATTTTCTTCATAGAGATCTGCAGTGCGGAAGAGGATGGCTGCACGCTCCTCGATTGAGGTGCGGGACCAGCTCTTGAAGGCTTCCGTGGAGCGGTCCAGGATCGCGTCACGGTCAGAGTCATTGATGCGGTCGAAGGTCTCCTCGGAGAGGCCAGTGTTTGGGTTCTCAAGTGCAAAAGTACTCATGTCCCCTGTGTACCCGCGGTGTGCCGAGCCTTCAAGAAAAATTAGTCACTTATAAAATGGTAAATCGCCCTAACAGGTCTATCATCCCTATTTGTGAAACGAAGATCTTTGCAGAACCGAAGCCGCATCTTTGGCCCTGCACGCGTGACAGCTTTGGGCTTTTTTCTGCTCATCATGCTGGGGGCATTCCTGCTGATGCTGCCATTTTCTACCGAAGGCACGCAGTGGACTCCTCCTTTACACGCTTTCTTTACAGCGACTTCCGCTGTCTCTCTGACCGGTCTTATCGTTGAAGATACCGGCACGTACTGGACTCCCTTCGGCCAAGTGGTAATTATCACCCTCATCCAGCTCGGCGGCTTGGGAATCATGTCGCTTGCCTCCTTATCCGGCATGCTTTTAACCGGACGCATCAGCTTGAAAGCGCGGCGCTCGACGGCCGCCGAGGGCCGCCCCGTAGCCGGCGGCATTCGCCGTACCCTCTTGCTTACCTTTCTCGTCACCCTCGTTTGCGAGGCTGCAGTTGCTGTCCTCTTGGCCCTACGCCTGCATTTCGCACATGGCGTCCCAGTACTGCGCGCGATGTGGGAGGGTGTCTTCCACGCGATTTCGGCATTTAACAACGCGGGTTTTAGTACGTACTCGGACAATATGATTGGTTTTAATACCGATGCGTGGATTCTGCTGCCGGTGGCCTTTGCGCTCATCGTGGGTGGCTTAGGCTATCCCATGTTGGCGGAGATAGTGCGCCGTATCCGCGGCCGGATCAAGCTCGCCCTGCGAGGGCGTGCGCCGCGCGTGCACCACATGTCCATTACCGCGCGGATGACGCTGGTGGGAACTGCCATTTTGCTCTTCGGCGGCATGACGTTTTTCTTGGTGGCCGAGTGGTCCGGCGTGCTGGCAGATATGCCGTTTGGCACCAAGCTGCTCAATAGCTTCTTCATGAGTGCTTCGCCGCGTACAGCGGGCTTTAATGCCATCGACTACGGGCATGTACATTCCATTACCTTGATGGCCTCGGACATCTTGATGTTCATCGGCGGCGGCTCCGCCGGTACGGCCGGCGGCGTGAAAGTGACCACCACCTGCGTGCTCGTTGCGGCGATGGCGGCGGAGTTCCTGGGCCGTGAGGACACCACCATCGGTAAGCGCCGTTTGCCGAATTCGATTACGCGCCAGGCGCTCGCCCTGACTGTGGCCGGTGCGGCAGTGGCGATGTTCGGAGTTGGAACCCTAGTGGTTTTGAACCCGCAATTCTCTACCGACCAGATCACCTTCGAGGTGCTCTCGGCTTTCGCCACCGTTGGTCTGTCCACAGGTATTACGGCCAGCCTGACCGCGCCTTCCCAGATTATTTTGTGCTTCATCATGTACCTTGGCCGCGTTGGGCCGACCACGTTGGTGGCCGCTTTGGCCGCGCGCACAGTAACTCGTC
>NZ_KV800694.1:58606-71953 GCF_001810285.1 Corynebacterium sp. HMSC071F07 | reverse complement strand
CTCGTCACTATCGCTACCCAGTAGAAAGGCCGTTCATTGGCTAACATCTTCGGCGCGCTGCGCCACGAAAAGCAATCCATCGACATCCCCGCAGTGGTCGTCATCGGCTTGGGGCGCTTCGGTTTTTCCCTGGCGCGTGAACTTATGGATCATGGCGTTGAGGTGCTCGGCATCGACAATTGCGAGAAGTTCGTGCGTGATTATTCGCCGGTTCTCACCGAGGCAGTACAAGCTGATACAACCGACGCCGAGGTCTTGCACCAGCTGGGCATCGACGAGGTGGACCGCGTGGTGCTGGCCATCGGCTCGCACCTAGAGGACTCCATTTTGACCGCCTCAAATTTGGTAGAACTCGGCGTAAAGGACATTTGGGCGAAGGCGGACTCCGACGCGCATGCACGCATCCTGCTGCAGCTGGGCGTACACCACGTCATCCGCCCAGAACGCGACACTGGTCGCCGCATTGCACACTTGCTCGGCGGCAAGTTCGAAGATTTCGCCGAAATCGCTGAGGACTATGGCGTTACCAAGCTCACCCCGCCCGCGCACTTGGTTCAAACCCCACTAGATCCGCAGAAAACGTGGGAAAAACATCGCGTGCAGCTGGTCTCAGTGCGCAAGGACTATGGCCACTGGATGCCTGTTGAGAAAGGCCAGAAATTGAACCCGACGGATCTTATCGTGATTGCCGGCAGCCCCGTCGCCTTGGAGAAGTTCTCCGAGGCTGGGTCTTAGTATTCTTAGTCCCCTGCCTGGCGGTATCCGCGGCGCAGGTCATCGACCACATAAGGATGATCGAGCGTGGAGGCCGGCAGGTTGCGCGGCTGGTTATCTAAGCCGAATGATTGCGCGGCCTCAAGAGTCGCATCATCGAGGTAGCGCAGCGGGGGAGCGTAGTTGGGCACGGAGATTTCCTCCGCGCAGGCCACAAAGCCCCAGTCACCAAAGGTGGGCACGTGCACGTGATAAGGCACGGTGGGGCAGCCGGCGGAACGCAGTGTGGAATCGATACGCCAGAACACATCGGGAGTACTAAAGGCACTGGTTGCCTGCACGACCATCTTGCCGCCGGGAGCGAGCATCTTGTGCGCCATGGTGTAGAACTCTTCCGAGTAAAGGCGGGCCATGGCGGCGGAGTCTGGGTCGGGTAAATCGATGAGGACGGCGTCGTAAAGCGTGTGATCACCGCCCGAACGCAACCAGGTAAACGCGTCCTCGTTGAGGATCCGCACGCGCGGATCTTCCATGGCGCCCCCGTTGTCCTCGCGCAGGACCGTGTTGGCCACGTTCACCACCTCGGGATCGAGCTCGACCTGGGTGAGCTTAAAGTCCATCTTGAGCAGCTCGCGCGCGGCTAAGCCATCGCCGCCGCCAATGACGAGCACTCGCCCGCCTGGCTTGGCAGGCAGCACGGGATAGACCAGGGACTCGGTGTAGCGATACTCATCGCGGGAGGAATACTGCAGGCCGCCGTTGAGATAGAGGCGTGAATCCTTGCCGCGTTTGGTCACCACGATGTCCTGGTAATCCGAGGTATGGGCGTAAATGACAGGATCATCGTAGAGCGATTGCCGGGCGGTTACCACTATGGATTCGCTGCGGATGATGAGAGTAAGCAGCAAGGCGATAGCGCCCAGCAGCGCGAGGACATGCATTAGAAGCTGCTTGCCGGAGAGCACCGTGCGCAGTAGAAGCAGCGCAACCACGAGTGCGGCGATGAGGTTGACTAAGCCGGCCGCAGCGGTGCCACGAATCATGCCCAGCCACGGCAGCAAGATAAATGGCCATGCCAAACCGCCCAGCAGGCCGCCGACGTAATCCGCGAAGTTGAGGTTGGCTACCACCGAGCCGGAATCCTCAGCATTCGAGGTACGCCCGCGCTGAATCAGCGTCATAAGCAGTGGCACTTCCATACCCACCAAAATGCCAATGAGCAGCGTCGCTACGACCAAAATGAGGGTGGACTGGCCCACAAGCGCGAAGACCATGTAGAGCACCACGGCGCTCACGCCGCCGCACAGGCCGAGCAGAGTTTCGACGATGAGGAAAGAACTCGCCGGCCACGACAAGAATGGCTTGGCCATTAACGCGCCCAAACCCAAGGAGGCGACGTAACCTGCCACGATCAGCGAGGTCTCTACAATGCCGCCGCCGTTGAGGCTCGTGGACAGCGTCAGCAAGGCCAGCTCGTAGACCAAGCCCGAAGCTGCGCAGATACAGACGGAGATAAGCAGAGCTACCCGCCAGGCGCGCGAGCGGACCAGCGAATCTGCGGCGGGGGAAGCGTTTAGGTCAGGCATGCGGCATTAATTGCGCCGATGACGATGAGGATGACGCTCGCGCAGAAGGCGCCCGCGCGGGGCTTGGTATCTTCCACCAGATCCCGGAAACGGCCGGGGATAAGCGCCTCCAAAATGACCAACGCTAGTGCCTGCAGCACGATGCCGACTAGGCCGTAGACAGCGGTTTCTAGCAGTTCAAAAGAGTGCACGATGGCGGTAACCAGCACCGCTCCCAGGGCAATCTGCTGGGCGGAAGCGATGACCGCAGCGTTGACGTGATGATCAACGAAGACAGCGCGGTAAAGCTTGCCCGGGGTGAGCAGATCCAGAACTACGAAGCCGGCAAGTAGCAGCACCGCTGCAATACCGAAATAAGCAAAGGTGGCCAGGATTGAATCGAGCATGAACTAAAGCCTTTCTATTTCACGCCGCCGGAAGAGCCGGAGGAGCCGCCGGAAGAACGGGAAGGGGAGGAGGGACTAAAACCGGGACCTAAGAAGATATAGGTGCCGTCGTGGAAGTGATCGAGATTTTCCACGCGCACTGAACAGTTCTGCGGGCCAGTGGGCTCGACCTTGACAATCTGCTTGCGGTAGCGCAGGTACTCTGTGCCCGTTGCGGGATCGAATTGGCGCGCCTTCGGCTTATGCTCTGCTGCAAGGCGGTTGGCCTCTGCCTGAACATTGTTTGCCTGACAGGTGCCTGACCTGATGGGAGCGCCAGTAACGCCGGGTGAAGTCAGACCGCCAATTACTGCGAAAGTACGGCGAAGACCAGTGACCATTTCCAGCCTTTGTCATAGTTCATGGAACCCACCTACTTGTAGTCTTCACGATTATTTCTTCTGCAGGGTACATATGTACCGTTTCCCACTCGAAGCCTGCGCAGCCTTCGGGTGCGGTGCCCTTGAGGGCGGTGACGTGGTAATCACCCTGCCCGGGAAATTGCGCAGAGTGCCAATCCGTGCTCGATACCCGTTGAAATTCTGCGGCGAAGCCATCCGCCCCATGCTTGGCGACGTCCGTCTTCAGCTCGTAACCCATCATCTCACCGTAGGCCTGCGGCAGCGGACCCTCACAGTGGCAGGAGATCTCCTCGCGGAAGAGTAGCGTCTTGCCGCGATAAACGCTGGCAGTATGCGAAGCGCCGATGATATCCAGCTCAAGCCGCAGGCCATTGGAACCGTGAAGCATGGTCGTGCTTAACGCCTGCGGGCGCGGGCCGTTTAAGCGCAGCCCCAAGTCAGCGGCACTGACGTCCGCGCTGGGGCAATCTAGAACCTCCACTGCGGCCTATGCCTTCGGAGCTGGGTACACGGTGAACTCACCCGGCAGCATGGTGCGGCCGGTGGATACCTCCCAGCTGTCATTGTTGGCCCAGCCCTCAAAGCCCAGCAGCTTGTCACCCGCGGAATAATCTACGTAGCGCATCTCGCCGGACTCTGGCAGGCCGGTGGTGCCGGTGGAGGTGTAGCGCGCATGGCCGCGCTCGTCCTCACTATATGTAACTCCCTCGAATTCCACGGTGCCGCGATCTGGCGTGACGCCGGCGCCCTTGCGGGAGGTCCACCAGGTGAGATTGAGCTGGCCTTCATCGACCTCGACTCCCAGCCAGGAGGAGTTATCTCCACCGTCGAGCAGGTATTCGTACCAGTAATAAGGGCCCTCATTTAGGGTCAGGGTGCCGCGGACGACGTAGTCGGTGGCGCCGTAACGGATGATTGCACCCGGACCAAGATTTTCTGGATTGAACTCGTTTTGGCCTTTGGCCTCAGCGAAGTAATCCTTGGAGAAGGTATCGCCCGTCTCCTGCGCGCTAGCCGCCTTGGCTTGGCGCGATTTAAAGAACATGTAGATGGCCGCGATTAACAAAACCACGGCGAGCAGAAAGAAAATCTTGTTCATGACTGGCCCTTTATTTTTGCTTAGCTTAGGTCTGTAGCAGTCACCTTAGCCCACGCCTTGGACGTCCGATAGTCCTACGCATTAAGCTGGGGAATTGTCGTTTTCAATTCGATGGATTTTAGGTCGGCGTATGAACGAAAAAGAGCTTATTTCTACTGCGAGCGATGCGGCGGAAGAACTCATTGACGCCGAGTCCTATCCCTTCGTCGAAGGCTGGCGAGCCTGGCGGGGGCGCGGGAAGTGGGTCATGCTGGCCACCACAATGCCTGCGAATAAGCTCTTCGGTGGAAAGAAAGCCATCATTCTCAAAGCTCCGCCGGAGGAGGTCACCGCTTTGCAGGCTGGTTATGCCGACATCGGTCCTGCGTATCACATGAATAAGCGGCACTGGTACACCGTGTATCCCGGGGATTCGATAAACCCCAAGTTAGTTCGGGAGCTCGTCCAGGAATCTTATGCCGCGGTGGTGCAAAAGCTGCCTAAGGCGCAGCGCCCTGCCGGGTGGCAAGAGGCAGTGCGTTAAGGAAGTATAAGACGCAATGGATAAATCTAATGGCCGGTTCCCACGCTTTGTCTATGAAAAAGGCACAGAGCCCGATCCGCGTTTCAGCATGGCCAACGAGCGCACGTTCTTGGCATGGATTCGTACCTCGCTCGCTTTCATCGCAGGCGGCGTTGCACTGCAGGCTTTCGACCTCCCGATTCACGGCACGCTGACCCTTATCATCTCCGTGATCATGCTGGTGGTCGCCATCGTCTTGCCGGCGGTGGCGTGGGCGCATTGGGGGGCATCGGAAAGCGCGATGCGTGAGCAAAAGCCCCTGCCGCCGAATGTCGCGATGCCTCTGCTCGTGTTGGTGGTGCTGCTTATCGGCGTGCTGATCCTGGTAGGTCAGCTCGTGGGCGCGGGGGCATAAATGTATGACCCAGGGCTGCAACCGGAGCGCACCCGGCTGTCGTGGCAGCGCAGCCTTTTGGCGTTCGTGCTGGTGGTTCTGGTGGTTTTGCGCAGTGAGCTGCCGTGGACCATTGCGGAGCTCATCGCCTTCGTGGGCGGCGCGGGTGCCTGCGCCTGGCTGGGTTGGCGGGTGCGCCGCCGTAACGCGCTTTACGACGCCGCCCTTCACACCGGCGGCGCCCTCCCCGGTGCCGCGGCGCTGGCGGGCCTAGCCGTGGTCGTGATGTTGCTGGCAGTGCTGGCTCTGGTGGGCCTCGGTGGGGGTAACCGCGTTTAAAAACCGATTTTTTCTTTGGTTCAAAGTTGTATGGTGTTCGCAAACGTGGGTATTGCATGGTTCGCATTTTGCTTATCCCCGCGTGCTAGAAGGTTTGGCAAGGAGAACTGAATGACGACCCCGCAAACACATGAATCAACAGCTCACGTAGAAGGCGAAGAAGATCACGGCGTCGCCAAGCGTGAATGGCGCCGCATGCTTATAGGCCTGTTTCTAGGCTTAGCGCTGGCCGCCCTGGTGTGGTTTATTTTTCCGTCGAATGCGGTGGATACCGTGCTGCAATCCTCGGGCGCGGACCCAGAGGAAACCTATACTTATGGCGCGATTCGCGCGGTTGCGGCGGTGACCATCCTGATGGGCGTGTGGTGGATGACCGAAGCAATTCCGCTGGCAGCTACGGCACTTTTGCCTTTGGTTATCTTCCCGCTGGCCGGCGTGGGCACCATTAAGGAAGTTGGCTCGCCTTATGCTTCGGCGACGATCTTCTTGTTTATGGGTGGCTTCCTCATTGCGCTCGCGTTGCAGCGTTGGAACTTGCACCGCCGCATGGCCCTGGCGGTGGTGAAGGTGGTTGGCACCTCGCCAAAGCGCATTGTGCTGGGCTTTATGCTGGCAACCGGCTTTTTGTCCATGTGGGTCTCAAATACGGCGACCGCGGTAGTCATGCTGCCTATCGGTACCTCCGTGCTGGCGCTGACCGCAGACACCGTGGGTGGCATGGCCAAGCAGAAGAAGTTTGCAACGGCGCTGATGCTGGGCATTGCGTATTCCGCGTCCATTGGCTCCCTGGGCACGCTGATCGGTACTCCGCCGAACGCTCTGTTGGCCGGATATATGAAGGAATCTCACGACATCGTCCTCGGCTTTGGCAAGTGGATGATCGTGGGAATGCCGCTGGCAGTTATCTTCCTGTTTATCGCATGGCTGTTGTTGGTGACCATCTTCAAGCCGGAGATGGACCGTATTCCTGGCGGCAAGGAGCTAATTGACCGCGAAATCGCAGCTCTTGGTCCGTGGACTGCTCCGCAGATTCTCACCGGCATCATCTTCCTAGGCGCAGCTATCGCCTGGGTGGTCGTTCCTTTCTTGGTTGGCGAGGACTCAAACTACGACGATGCCATCGTCGGTATTGCTGCCGGCCTGCTGCTGTTTATCATCCCAGCCGACGCCAAGACCGGCGTGCGCCTGCTGGACTGGAAGACCGCGAATGAGATGCCGTGGGACGTCCTGCTTCTCTTTGGTGGTGGCCTGTCTCTGTCCGCGATGTTTAACAACTCGGGCCTATCTCTGTGGATCGGCGAGATGGCTAAGGGCCTCGGCGGCCTGCCCACGGTGCTGCTCATCGCAGCAGTTGCGCTGCTGGTTCTTTTCCTGACCGAGATCACCTCCAACACGGCAACGGCGGCGACCTTCCTGCCCATCATGGGCGGCGTTGCGGTTGGCATTGGCCTGACCGAGGGCGGCGAGATCAACATCCTGCTGCTGACCATTCCGGTGGCGCTCGCGGCAACCTGCGCGTTCATGCTGCCGGTGGCAACCCCGCCGAATGCCATTGCATACGGATCGGGTTACGTGAAGATTGGCGACATGATCAAGGGCGGCGTCGGCCTCAACCTCATTGGCTGCGTGCTGATTACTCTCACGGTCTACCTGCTGGCCGTGCCGGTCTTTGGGCTGGTGCTTTAAAGGCTGGTGTTTAAGTGCAGTTATCGACAGGTTACCAACGCGTAAAAACGTGTGTTGGCCTGGCGATTTGCCGCCTTTAAAGAACGGCACTATAGTTAATCCACGTTGCAGCGAGAGATTGCACAGCAATCAAACGCAGTAGCGGTTAGCGCCCGTAGCTCAACGGATAGAGCATCTGACTACGGATCAGAAGGTTGGGGGTTCGAATCCCTCCGGGCGCACAAAATTTTCTCGCGGTTTCCTTCTTGGAGGCCGCGAGATTTTCGTTTTGTATGGGTGGCGCGAAGGAGGCGCTTGGTGGCTCTTGGCGGCGGCGCGGAGTCAAATGGTGAGGCCAGCCAGTCAAATGGTGAGGTGTAGATGGTGAGGTGACCGCTCACCAGCCACGGGCGTTAACACCAGCCACTTCCGTTGCGGGTCGACCTCACCATTTGCGATTTGCAGCCGCAGGGGCCGTGCAGAGAACCTGGTGCCGTGCAGAGAACCTGGTGCCGTGCGAAAGACCTGCGGGGCGCGGAAGCTGCTGCGAGAGAGGCCGCGGCGTACGATGAGACCGGAACCGCTTTACGAGACCTCATTTTTAGGTGCTTAGCTTCATGGCCAGTAAAAAGTTTGCCTTCGCCACGGGAACTAGAAAGGTGAGCGTGAACAACAACAAACTCGTGCCCTGCTTGGTAGCGGGCGCAATCCTCGGCGTGGTGCTGTGGGTTGCCTCGGGAATGCTGGTGCTTTTCCCGATTGGGCTCGCGCTGGGCCTTCTGGGACTTCCCATCCTTGCGGTGAGCAGGGATGAATCGAAGTCCCGCAAGCGGCGCGACGATACGTTCCGTGACTAGACGGGGCGGGAAGGCTAGACAGGGCGGGAAGCCTAGACAGGCCTAGAAGACTAGACGGGGCTAGAAAATCTCGATTCGCCCGCCCAAAGACTCCGACTGACGCAGCTGCGCCACCCAGTTCGGGCCACCAGGATGTAGGCGCAGTACCGGCCGCGAGGAAATCTTGACCGGGGAGACCGATTCCTTGCGGGCGCCGGAGCGTGCCTCAATGCGGGTGCGGGCGCGGAAGCCATTCTCCGCGAGTTCAGCAACAGAGGGCTGCTCAGCGGCGAGAGAGTCGCGCGCGTCCTGGAGGAGCTGCAATGCTTCATCGAGGGCGTCGACAAGCGCGGGTGCGTTGGTCTCACACATCTGCCGCACCAGCTCCGGGGTGGTACCGGCCACGCGGGTGCCGTCCTTGAAGGAGCCCGCGGCCAAGGACTGCGCGAGGATGCCGCCGTTGTCGCCCACCACAGCGAGGGTTTCAGCGAAGACGTGCGGCAGGTGAGAAATGCGCGCCACCGCGGCATCGTGATTTGCCACGCGCACGGGGACGGCCTCGGCGTGCACCATCTGCGTCATACGCACCACATCGGAGAAGGTCTCAATCCACTTCTTCGGGATGCGCTCCCCGCGGGCCTCGCACTCGGCGGCGTAGTCATAGGTAATTGCCCATGCTGCACGCTTAAAGAGCTTGGTCTGCGAGTGGTCCCAGCCTGAGTTTTGAGTGCCGGCCATCGGGTGGCCGCCCACGTAGCGCGATTCCATGCCGCGCTCCAAGAAGAGATCACGCACCTCAGTCTTCACGGAAACTACGTCCGTGATGCCACAGCTCGGCGCGTGCTGTTGAATCTCGTCCAAGACCGAAGCGACCGCTTTCATCGGGGTAGCGATGACGATTAGTGCATTGTCTGCCTCCGCGCGGGTCAAAATTGCCTGCAGGTCATCGGTGACGTCATAGCCCGCTTTGATGGCGCTGCGGGCACCGGAAGTCGAGTGATTATAGCCATATACTGCGTGTTTGCTTGCCACGAGATCGCGCAGCAGGGAACCGCCAATAAGGCCTAGGCCGATGATGCATACGGGTCGTTGAACGTCTTGAGAACTCACGGTGACAATTCTGGCACAACACGACTAATCTCACGAGGTATGAGTGATGACAACATCTCCTTCGCAGTTACCGTTGCCCGCAATGAGGGGCAATGGGTGGTTCGGGAGTTTAATGACGACTTCGAGGACATCAACACCTCCATCAGCGCGGTGCGCGCGCTGCGCTCCGAGGGCGCGGCCTTCGCGCTGCTGTGCGTAGAGGATGAATACTTCGTTGTCGTACGCCCAGTGCCGGGAGATGTGCGCATGCTGATCTCTGACGCCACATATGCCGACGAGGATGATTTTGCCGCAGACTTCCTGGAGCTGCGCGACCTTGACTTTCCCGAAATCGTTGACGACGACGAGGATCCAGATCCTTATGGCGACGGCGACTTCGATATCTTTGCTGATCTTGGGCTCAGTGAAGATCAGTTGGGCTACATCATCGACAATGACGAAGATTGGCCCTCCGATATGCTCCTGCGCATCGCGGGCGATTTAGGCTTCGGCGACGAGCTCGAAGAGATCATTGCTTAAATCCCAAGGCTTGGCCCGCGCCGAGGCGCGCATGCGCCGCGCGCTCGAGGTGGCACGCCAGACACCCGCGGGAGACATCCCGGTAGGAGCGGTGCTTTACGACGCCGCCGACAACGAGCTTTCCACCGGCGTCAACCGCCGGGAGCAGCGCGGCGATCCCACCGCACATGCGGAAGTGGAGGCGATTCGCGCGGCCGTCGCCAAGCATGGCGATGGCTGGCGCTTAGAAGGCTGCGAACTTGTGGTCACCCTTGAGCCGTGCGCGATGTGTGCCGGGGCTATCCAGGGGGCCCGCGTGGCTTCCGTGGTCTTTGGTGCTTTCGAACCGAAGACGGGCGCGTGTGGCTCGCTTGTCGATGTCCTGCGTGCCCCCGGTGCCCTGCACGTGCCCGAAGTGCGCGCCGGAGTTTGCGAGGAAGAATGCGCCGGACTGCTCACCGGCTTCTTCGGCGAGCTGCGCTGACATTGCGTAGGATGGGGTCACCGCAAACAAAAAGGAGAAATAACATGGGTGATTTCGAAAACAAGAAGGACGACCTAGTAGGTAAGGCAAAGGAAGCTGCGGGAAACGCAACCGACAACGAGGATCTTGCTAACGAGGGCAAGGCAGACCAGGTTACTTCCCAGGCTAAGGACAAAGTCTCTGACGCTGTCGAGGGCGTAAAGGACAAGGCCAACGAGGTTATTGGCGGCCTGAAGGACAAGTAAATCCGGCGGGATTTTGTGCCGCGCGCTTCAACACGTAACCTAGACCACGGTGGCGTGTCCGAGCGGCCGAAGGTGTTCGCCTCGAAAGCGAATGTTGGGTAACCCCCAACCGCGGGTTCAAATCCCGCCGCCACCGCCATAGCGAAAGCCGTGGGGCAAGTAATTGCTCCACGGCTTTTCTTGTTTTAGCTGCCAGCGGCTGGCCGCTAGACTGGGCGAAGTTAATCAACGAGACAGAAGGTAACTCCTGTGGCAAAACTCTTGTACCGTCTTGGGCGCTGGTCCTTCCTCAACAGGTGGAAAGTGATCATCGCGTGGCTTGTGATCTTTGTGGCCGCTGTGGGCGCCACGATTGCCTTGATGAAGCCCATGACTTCGGAGTACTCCATCAAGGGCACGCCGGCGATTGACGCTACCCACCGCGCCGCCGAGCTTTTCCCGGAAAGCGGCAATTTGGCCAGCGCGCCTTCGGTGAACCTGGTTTTCCAAGCACCCGAGGGGCAGAAGCTTTCTGACCCGCAAAACAAGGAAGCGATGCAGCAGGTGGTCGATCAGATCACCAACGAGCTCGGCATCAAGGACCAGCAACGCTGGGGCAACCCGCTCGACGTATCGCCGGCTTTGCAGCAGCAAGTTATCGAACAATTCACCTCGATGGGCCTGCCGGAAGAGACCGCTCGCAAGGATGCGGATAACCTCGCGATGGTTAATGAGGACGAGACCATCGCCTATACCACCTTCAACTTCGATGCGGAAAGCTCCTACACCGTTGAGCAAGAAGACAAGGACGTCGTCACCGCGGCGATGGAGCTGGGCCGCGAGAAGGGGCTAACGGTCGAGGCCGGCGGCGCGGGCTTTGGCGATGAGATCAAGGTCAACTCCATCTCGGAGATCATCGGCTTGGGTGTGGCCTTCCTCGTCCTCATCTTCACCTTCGGTTCTTTGGTCTCGGCAGGCATGCCGCTGATCTCGGCCGTCGTGGGCGTGGGCCTGGGCGCGCTCGGCGTCATGATTGCCACGCACTGGATTGAACTCAATAACTTGACCCCGGTCCTGGCCATCATGATTGGCCTGGCCGTGGGCATCGACTATGCGCTGTTTATCATGTCGCGCTACCGCCAGGAGCGCTCGCGGATGGATGGGCCCGAAGCCGCCGGCATGGCGGTGGGCACGGCAGGTTCCTCCGTGGTCTTCGCTGGCGCCACGGTCTTCGTGGCGCTCTTCGCCCTCATCGTGGCCAAGATTGGCTTCCTCACCGCCATGGGCTTGGCTGCCGCGGGCACCGTGTTCATGGCGGTGCTCGTCGCGCTGACCCTGGTGCCGGCGCTGCTTGGCCTGGCTGGCGATAAAGCCTTTGCTGGTCGAATCCCCGGCATCGCCGGCAACCCGAATAGGAAGGGCAAGCGCCGTAAGGGCGCCACCATGGGCAACCGCTGGGTGCGTGCGGTGCAGAAGGCCCCGGGCCTGGTCATGGCCGTGGTCGTGTTGGGTCTTGGCGCGCTGAGCGCCCCGGTGCTGAACATGGAGCTCGCGCTGCCAGCGGATACCAGCTCGAATCCGGATACCACCCAGCGCAAGTCCGCGGACCTGCTGGCAGAGGGCTTCGGTGCAGGCGTCAATGGTCCATTCCTGGTCATCGTCAACGGTGAGGAAGCCAACCCAGATGCGCCGGCTCTCCAGCCGCTGATTCAGGGTCAAGAAGGCGAAGACCAACAAAAGAAGGCAACTTTCGCCTCCTTCATGTACGCGACCCAGCAGCTTAACCAGGTAGGCGGCGTGAAGCACGCACAGATCGTTGGCCTCAACTCTGATCAGACCGCGGCACAGATCATGGTCGCACCGACCACAGGCCCGACGGATCCCACGACCGTCGGCACGGCGTCGGCTCTGCGTGCAGAGAACGAGCGCTTGGGCGAGGTCACCGGCGCGGAAATCGGCATGACTGGCCTGACCGCCGTGCAGCTAGATATCACCGAGCGCTTGGAGGCCGCCATGCTGCCTTACCTCGCCATCGTGGTGGGCTTGGCCATCCTGTTGCTCTTCTTAGTCTTCCGCTCGGTCTTGGTCCCCGTGGTGGCTGGCTTGGGATTCCTGCTCTCAGTGGGCGCGGCCTTCGGCCTTACGGTTCTGGTGTGGCAGGACGGCCTCTTCGGCCTAGTCCCGGCGCCTGGTCCGCTAATTTCCTTCATGCCTATCTTCCTGATCGGCGTGACCTTCGGCTTGGCCATGGATTATCAGGTCTTCCTGGTCACCCGCATGCGCGAGCACATCGCGCGTTATCCACGCGGCAATGGCACCAAGTACAACGCTGTGGATGAGGCCACCATCGCGGGCTTTACTGAAGGCGCGCGCGTGGTCACGGCCGCAGCCATCATTATGATTTCTGTCTTCGTGGCGTTTATTAACCAGCCGCTGCCGTTTATCCAGATCTTCGGTTTCGCCCTTGCCGCAGGCGTGCTTTTCGACGCCTTCCTTGTGCGCATGTCCCTCGTCCCCGCCACGATGTTCCTGTTGGGCCGCGCGACCTGGTGGCTGCCAAAGTGGATGGATAAGGTCATGCCTTCCCTCGACATCGAAGGCACAGCTCTGGAAGAAGAGTGGGAGCGTGAGCATGGCGGCGCATCTGCGGATACGACGCAACACGTAAACTAGCCTCTATGATCGAGCAACAGCCGCCTTTTCCTGCACCCAAGCTAGAGACTGACCTGAGCTTCGACGTGCGCACGCGCCTCGACCAGGCTGGTCCTGGCAAACATGGTCGCAGCGGCACCATTCACACACCGCACGGGGATATTCAGACCCCAGCCTTTATCCCCGTGGCCACCAAGGCCACGGTCAAGACCCTGACCCCGGAGCAGATCCGGCAGACGGGAGCGCAGGCCATCTTGTCCAACGCTTATCACCTTTATCTGCAGCCGGGCCACGACATCGTGGATGAGGCTGGCGGCGTCGCGGCCTTTGAAAACTGGCATGGCCCCACCTACACGGACTCCGGCGGATTCCAGGTGATGTCGCTTGGCGTGGGATTCAAGAAGGTCCTGGCCATGGACGTTGCGAACCTCACCGAGGGCGACATCCGCGCGGCCAA
>NZ_KV800694.1:38128-58506 GCF_001810285.1 Corynebacterium sp. HMSC071F07 | reverse complement strand
GAGCGTATGGCGCAGGTCGACGAGGATGGCGTGGATTTTAAGTCTGTTATCGATGGCTCGAAGCATCGCTTTACCCCAGAGGTTTCCATGCAGATTCAGCATGGTTTGGGCGCTGACATCATGTTCGCCTTTGACGAGCTAACCACGCTCATCGATAGCCGCGCTTATCAGGAAGAGTCGGTCGCGCGTACCCATCGCTGGGCGCAGCGTTGCTTGGATGAACACCACCGCCTGACCGAGGAGCGTGGCCCGCAAAAGCCGCGCCAATCCCTGTGGGGCGTGGTGCAGGGTGCGCAGTACGAGGACCTGCGCCGCCAAGCAACCCGCGGTCTGGTGGAGCTTTCCCAGGCTGCCGAGGCGAACGGCAAGCGCGGTTTCGGCGGCTTCGGCATCGGCGGCGCGCTGGGGAAGGAGAACCTGGGCACCATCGTGGGCTGGGTCTGCGATGAGCTGCCGGAGGATAAGCCGCGTCACCTGCTGGGCATTTCTGAGCCCGATGATTTGTTCACCGCGGTTGAGGCAGGCGCCGACACCTTCGACTGCGTTGCGCCTACCCGCCTGGGCCGCCGCGGCGGCGTGTACACGCTCGATGGCCGCCTGAACCTCAAGGGCGCGCGCTTCAAGCGCGACTTCACGGGCATCGACGAGGAGTTCGGCGGCTACGTCTCGGAGAACTACTCCCGTGCGTACATCCACCACCTGCTCAAGGCCAACGAATTCCTGGCCGGCACGCTGTGCACCATGCACAACCTTACCTTCATGATCCGCTTGGTGGACAACATCCGCGCCTCCATCGACGGCGGCTACTACGAGGCCTACCGCGACGAGTTCATGGGCCGCTACTACGCCGGCAAGTAAGCTACCTCCCTGCGCCCGCCGTCTCTTTTCCGCAAATACCCAGGGCTGGAACTGCAGACCTCCTGTTCGGCTTTTCTCGCGCTTGCCGACGCCGCCCTTTTCACCAGGAAGCTGCAGTTCCAGCCCTGGGTTTCTAGGGCTGGGTTTCTAGGGCTGAGTATTTGTGGGTTAGTTGCTGGGAACGTAGTCTTCGCGGGATTTAACCCACTTGATGACGATGGTGGTTAGCGGCAGCATGACCACCTCGATGAGGGTTTTCCACACGAAGCCGACCACTACGTAATTGAGAAAGCCGCTGAATGTGGAAATGCCGATGACTGGTGCGGCGATGATGCAGAACAACACAGTATCGCCGAGCTCGCCCACGACGGTTGAGGCGACCAAACGGCCGATGAGTCCACGTTCACCGGACTTTGCCTTCATGCGGGTCAGCGTGAAGGAATTGAGCAGCTGGCCCACTAAGTAGCCTGCCAAGGAAGCGGCGAGGATCTGCGGCACAAGGCCCAAGGTAGCGGCGAAGGCCTCTTGGCCTTCGTAGAAATCCGCCGCTGGCAGCCAAATCGCGATATAGAAGCACACCGCGGCCAGAATCGCCATGACGAATCCGATGTAGACCGCCCGCCGCGTGGACTTGAAGCCATAGCATTCGGACAGGACGTCGCCTGCGATATAAGCCAGCGGGAATAAGAAGAAGGCGCCGTCGGTGATGAGCGGACCGAGCTGGACGCCCTTTGTGGCATTGATGTTGGAAATGAGGAACGTAACGACGAACACCGTAACCAGCCACGGGTACAGCGTGGACTGTACCGGGATGAATCGGATGCTCTCGCCACTGGAAGTGGTTGCGGTTGCCGATTTTTCTGTCATGGGCAGTTATCTTGCCATGCCGTCTTATGGCGTTGTCTTATGGCGCTGTCTTATGGCCTGAGAAAACAGAAATGCTCACACATCTTAGGGGAGACTGGGGAATGATCCTCAAGGTAGATCCAGCGAGATATGTGCAGCTGAATCCGGCATTATCGATGTGGCGCTGGGGTAGTGGAGGGTAAATCCCAAGGAAGAGGCGAAATGAGGCCTTAAGTATGGCATTCTTTTGCTTGCAACACTTGTGCCTATTTTGTTCCCTTTGGTTTCCCTGGCCGCTCTCTTGGCTGGGGGAGCGCTATTTGAGAAAAGGTCATTAGTTATGACATTTGGTTCGCCTGGCTCATCGCCCCAGTTTGGTGGTCCGCGCCCCGGAGCGGGTAGCGGCCCCAACAACGGCCCTAACAATGCAGCCGGCCCGAGGTTCGGATTCCCAAGTTCCCCTAGCTTCGGTTCGCCGAATCAACCAGGAGGAAGCGCGCCGTCGTTTGGCGCAGCTGGCCCCGCACAAGGTGGCGGCCAGGGTTTTGGCGCACCAGATGGGCAGCCCAGCGCGCCGCGCAGCTCGCGCCCTGCCACCCCAGCCGCACCCACCAAGGGGCCGTGGCCTTTGCTCATCGCCGCTGGTGTGGCCGCTATTTTCTCCTTAATCGCGGTAATCGCCGCGCCATTGGCCTCCACTGCAACCCAAGGCCTTTTCTTTGGCTTGGCCATCGCGGGATGGGTGCTTGCCGGCATCGTCGCCTTTGTGCTCCTTGGCCTATACACCCTGCAAAATACTCGGCGCCAAGCGGAAAGCTTCTACATTGAGGACACGCGCCAGACGCTGGTCTACCGCCTCGTCATGATCGGCGGCTTCTTGCTTGTGATCGCTTCCGCGGTGGAGATCGCCTTCTACGTAGGAAAGGTGATGGGCGCCTAATGCGAAAACTAAATCGTCTCCTCGCTCTCAGCAGCACTGCACTGTTGTGCGGTTTCGCAGGTTCTCTGGGAGCTTCCGCGCAAGATGCGCCAGCGCCTGAGCAAGCACCAGCGCCCGAGGCGGCCCCGCCGGCAGAACAAGCCCCACCAGAACAAGCTCCACAGGATAAAGCACCGCAGGCCTCCGAGAGCAGCCTCTCTGAGGCCTCGCAGAAAAACCTAGCGGACTTTAGTTCGTGTATCGCGGATAAGAAATCCGCGGACCTGTTGTTCGTGCTCGACCAGTCGCAGTCCCTCATCGGTTACGAAGGCGAACCAGCCACCGATGGCTCCCACTTCCGTGTTGATGCCACCAAGGACATCGTCAATCAGCTGGCCAGCCTAGGCAAGGACGCCGGCGCGGATATCAATGTCAAGCTTGCCGGATTCGGTTCAGGCTATTACTCCGAGGCCGGCGAGTACGGCGGCTGGACCAATGTTTCCGGAAACGCCGGCGCCTTGGACAAGGAGATTGACGCTTTCCGCAACATGGAGCGCACCTCCGATCTAGAAACCGACTACGGTTTGGCCTACTCGGGCGCGCTCAAGGAATTCGGCGATCATGATGGCAGCGATTGCCGCGCCATTGTCTTTTTCACCGACGGCGCCTACGTGGGCGTTGAGACCGGCAAGGACAACGCAGCAGCCCGCAACATTTTGTGCACCCCGGATTCCACGGTGTCCGCATTCCGCCAGTCCAATATCCGCCTCTTCAACGTCGGTCTCGTACCGGCGCGCGATGCGAAGGAGCAGACGGAGCTTCTCACCGACCTGGCTGAAGGCGAGGGCTGTGGCCAAGGCGAACCCAACGGCGCCTTCTTCAACGGCGGTGAGGATCCCGCCGCACTGTTTGCAGCTTTCCGTAACCTCATTCCTACCTCCGGTGGCTTGAGCAAGGAAGGCACTTTCACCGAGCAATTCGATTTCTTCCTGGATAATTCGGTCGACCCAGTCCGCCTGTCCGCGGTTCCGAAGACCAGCGTAGAAGAAGGCAAGATCATTCCGACCCTCACCGGTCCTGATGGGCAAACGGTAGAGCTGAAGCCGGATACCAAGAAGGTCGCCGGCGCTGACGTGGAGATCACCACCAATGACCGACTGCCGGGCATGGTCGACGTCGCAATGAAGAAGGGCGGCGAAGGCTGGGCCGGCAAGTGGACCTTTGGCTACAAGCTGGAGGGCGGCGCCGAGGGCGAGTACCAGGCATCCATGGTGATGATTCCGGGTCTGAACCTCAACCTGCAGCGCGAAAACGGTGAGAAGCTAAGCGGCGGCATCAACTCCGACCAAGTTATTAAGGCACAGCTTGTCGACGGCGGCGGTGAGCCGCGCAAGCTCGAAGGCCAAGGCACGCTGCGCGCGGAGTTCGTCCCCGAAGAGGGCGAGCCAGTAACGCTTCTCGAAAACGCCCCGATCGTGGACGGCAACGCGGTGGATATCCCGTTGGACAAGGTCGAAAACGTTGCCGCGGGCAAGCTGGTGACCAGCGTGGACATCACCACGAAGGGCGTCGATAATCAGCCGGGCTCCAAGCTCAACCCCATCAAGAGTGAAACCCCGCTGACGATTACCCCGGTCAACATGCCCTCCGTCGGCTCGGCACAGGTGGTGTCGATGACGGAAAAGGAAGTCACCGTTGATGTTCCGGTAACTGGTCCGGGCAAGGTGTGGCTGGCGGAGCAAAGCTTCGGCGCTGACGAGGCCACTCTGCCGAAGGGCGTGGATGCGCTGAAGGTAACCTCGAAGCACGATTCCGCGGATAACGCGCTCGAGCTTGGTGAGGGCGAAGAGGCGACGCTGCCGATCACCCTTTCTGCAGAGAACATGGAAGACGGCGCTTTGGCTTTGAAGCCAGAGCTGAGCTTGCAGTCTGCGGAAGATAATCAGGAAGCGCAGCTGCCGCTGCAGCTGAAGGGCTCGATGACCACGCCTTTGAGCAAGAGTGCCTTCGGCCTGGCATTCGTGCTGGCGGTCCTTTTGGGCCTTTTGATTCCGCTGGCGGTTCTTTACTTCATGAAGTGGTTCTCCGGCCGCATCCCTGAGTCTCCGCGCATGTTCGCGAAGACGATTCCGGTCAAGAAGGAAGGCACGAGCCTCATCCGCACGGATACCGGCAAGCCGTTTGCGGTCTCCAAGGAGGAGTTCCAGGGCGCAGTGCCTGTCGACGCCGCGCCGCGCCGGGCAAATCTGGGCCTGTACGAGGCAAAGGTAAAGATGGGCCTTAGCCCATTTACTGCGGCCCATGTGGAAGTTGAAAGGGATGGCTCCATCTCCGGCAAGGGCAAGCAATCCGGTGGCCGCGCCATCTTGCCGCTGGCAGTTCAGAACAACTGGTTCTTCGTGGGCAACGCGAATGACAAGGAGCGCGGCGAGATCGTTTTGACGGTCGACACGATGGCACATGCCGAAAAGTATGACGAGCTTTCCGAGGAGATCAACCGCTCCGCACCGGTGCTCTTCGAGCAGGTGCAGTTCCCCGCGCCGAAGGAGCCTAAGGCTCCGAAGGGCCCGAAGGGAGAGCAAGGCGCACAAGGTGCACAGGCACCGCAGAACGCGCCGGGTGCTAACGCTCCAGTGCAGCAGTTCCCTGGCCAGCCGGGCCAGTTGCAGAAGCCGGGCCAACCAGGCGGCTTTGGCCAGCAAGGCGGCTTCGGTCAACCAGGTAGCCAGGGCGGCTTCGGCCAGCCGGGCAACGGGCCACGCGGCAACAACGGTGGATGGCCGCAGGGGCCTTCCTTCGGAAACAACTAGTCCGAACCAGAACGCAAGCAGAACGCACAAGTTGAACACTTAAAGAGACATCCCGAAAGGTTTTAAGAGCAGATGAAGAAGTTCCTCGTAGTTGGCTGCGGTGGCTCCGGCGCCAAGACCTTGGCTTTTATCATGGACCAGCTCAAGGCGGAGCTGCGCACCATCGATCCAGACATCACCGAGCTGCCCAAGGCGTGGCAGTTTGTGAACATCGATGTTCCCCTCGAAGAGGAGGCCGGCCCGCAGAAGCTGCCGAACGTTACCCAAAGCGGCGGTCAGTATGTGGGTATCGGCTCACGCCAGCATTACAACCAGTTCGATGCTGGTATCTCTGAAACGTTGGGCCGCTCCGGCAAGCTTGGTGAGATCGCCACGTGGGCTTCGCGTACGCCGCAATCGAATGACACAAAGCTTGCCGACGGCGCCGGCCAGTACCGCGCCATCGGCCGCATCCTGACCCTGCGCCACCTGAAGGACATCCGCAACGCATTGAACGCGGCGGTGTCTGAGATGTTTACCCAGGAAGCTATCCAGGAGCTCAACGAGCTCAATTACAAGCAGTCAAAGAAGCGCACCGATACTGGTTCCTCCGCGCCGGTTGTGCTGGTTGTTTCCTCCATGGCAGGCGGCGCAGGCGCTTCGATGTTCCTGGATGTCTGCCGCGTTCTGACCACCATCAAGAATCTCGATCCGACCAGCACGCTGGTCTTCATGTACACCCCGGAGATCTTCTCCGACAACAAGGCAGAGGACATGGCCGGCGCATGGCCCAACTCCCTGGCCATGTTCGGCGAGGTCGTTGCATCCCAGATGGGTAACTCCACCGCGCATGACCGCGCCATCTTCGAGGCCTTTGACATGGGCACCCCGCCAGAGGGCCCGACTTTCGGCCGAATCTTTCCCATCGGTTCCAAGATGGGCACCACCGGCTCCCGCTTTGGCGATGGCTCCGCGATGTCGATCTACCGCGGCCTGGGCCGCGCGCTGGCCGGTTTGATGGCCTCGACTCGTGCGTCTGACAACCTGGTCTCTTATGCGTTGACCAACACCCCATCCGGTGACGGCGGCCGCCGTTTCTTCGGTTGGGACCGTGATCAGTCCCAGGGCGGTACCCCGTGGGCTCGCCTGCCGTGGGGTTCGCTGGGTTATGCGCAGATTTCCATGGGCCGCGATCGCTTCGCCGAGTATTCCGCGCAGCGCCTGGCCCGTAGCTCCTTTGAGCGTCTGCTCAACGGACATCTCGATAAGGCCAACCCAGAGGCCGGCGAGATGCAGATTGCAAAGCGCCTTGATGAGCGCCTGCCGGGCCGCTTCCAAGACATGATGTTGGATCCGAGCTGGGCGATGGGCGGACCTATCGATCCGAACTCCGCGTATAACTGGCTGAACACCGTATTCGGCGGCATGGGCCAGCCAGCTGCCGAAAACGCAGCGCGCAGCCTGCGTAATTTCATCCCGGTAGGGGAAGGGCGCAACGTTAACGAGTGGCGCGCAGAGCTCATGCAGAACCTGAGCGATCCACAGAACCAGCAGTACATCGCGGGAATGCTCCAACAGGCGGCGTATGACACCACCTATCGCTTCGCTAACTTCTTCTCAGACAAGGTCTTGAGCACGGTCGAGGGCGAGTTGGCGGCAGTGGGCCTGCCTTATGTTCGCGAGATGCTCGATCGCGTCAAGGACGTCTTGGCCAGCGGCGACCGCCTGCAGCCGCAGCTTAATGAGTTCTCTAATTCCTTCCAGAACTTCGCCGTGCTTGCGCTTCCGCAAGGCGCGGAGCCGATCCTTAGCCCGCTGACCGGCAAGGGTCAGATGACGGATCCAACGCCGACTGTCAACGCTCTACTGGGCCTTTATCACCAGCAGTTCTATCACTACATCCTGTTGGCTACGGCGCATATTCTGCAGGACGTTCTGCAGGATTACGTCGACGAGAACCTCTTCCATCTGCAGCGTGAGCTTGGCGACGCCCATGAGGTGCTCGAGAAGGCGGCACAGTCACGCCCGGAGACCAACAAGCTGGCAGACGTTCGCACCAACGAGGTCAACGCCTGGCCGGAGGAAGTAGACGAGATCGTTGAGTCTCGCTTCAAGGGCGCGGAAAACGAAATCATGTTGACCGACGTCAACGCGTTTATCACCGACTACCAAACCCAGATGTTGCGCACCATTCAGGGCCAGCAGTCCACTGCCGATGTACAACATTACGATCAGGCTTACCCATTCGCGGTGCGTGCGGTCATTCGCGGCGAGTGGGATTCGCTAGATGCCAACAAGGCACCGCGGGATACGCTGGCGCCGCAGAAGCGCACCAACGATGAATACAGCAACCGTGCAGGTTGGGTATCCAAGCACCTATCGCAGCATCCGCAGACCGGGGAGCGTCGCGAGTCCCAGCGCGCACAGTACCGTTCGCGCATCCGCCCGGCAGATCTGCTGGAGCGCTCCCGTGCGTGGATTAACCGCCGCGACTATGAGTTCTACAAGTTCAACTCCGTGGATCTGCGCAGCTACCTGACGCTGACCCCGGATATCAACGAGGTGGAGCACTCCCAGCGCATTGACCGCTTCGTCAGCGCCTTCCAGATGGCGCTGAGCTACGCCCGCCCGTTGGCTGCCGTGTCCAGCGACATGGTCCAGCGCATCCACGGCAAGGACGTGCAGTACACCTACTCCTTCTCTGATATTCCTTTCGAGGCTTTGGGCAGCGAAGAAACCGGCATCGTTCCACGCCTGAGCGAGCTGCTTTCTACGCCTTCTATTGACGAGCCATCGCAGGTGGCGTTGCGTAACTCGCTGAACATGTCCGAGCAGGTACAGCACATCGAGATCTTCGGTTCCTACCCGAACTACTCGCCGATCGTATTTTCTTCCATGTTCGGCTACATCGCCGAGGACATCGATAAGCAAGAAAACTTCGATGGTTCCTACTGGTCGGAGCGTCGTACCCGTCCGCTCGCGGCGGCTCTGCCGCTGACTGAGACCGAGCGTCAGGCCATGGTGGCAGGTTGGATCATCGGCCGCATTACCGGCCGGATCCACATCTCCAACCCGGATTCCGATAACGCCGCGGCACATATCTACGACGACACCGCCAATGGCGTAGGCGATTGGGTACCTTTCCCGAACCCGATGCTGATTTCCCCGCGCCGCATGGTTAAGAAGTCCGACTGGATGTCTTCCGTGCTTGAGTCCATCTTCATCGCGTACGCGAGGGTACAAAAGAACGGCGCATACGGCTTTGCCTCTTCCTTGTACCCGTACCAGTTGCTGCGCGGGCTTTACGACGACGGCCAGGACTT
The DNA here is from genome assembly GCF_001810285.1 of Corynebacterium sp. HMSC071F07. Classification (NCBI taxonomy): domain Bacteria; kingdom Bacillati; phylum Actinomycetota; class Actinomycetes; order Mycobacteriales; family Corynebacteriaceae; genus Corynebacterium; species Corynebacterium sp. HMSC071F07. The sequence goes on along the minus strand of NZ_KV800694.1, from coordinate 49,771 downwards.
TGCGCACTCTGGTGCTTCGACGCACCCACTGGTCCACCGTCTGGCGGCCTTCCTGCGTGATGGCACCGTGCCGGGCCGCGGCGTCGTCGGCTCCAGCATCCAGGATCGTTATGAATCCTTCGTTGCGGAGCTCGATAAGTTCGTCCGCGGCGCTGATCACTTCATTCCGGGTGGTATGAATTCTCTGCCGGGCCAAGGCATGGATGACAAGCCATTTGCAAACATTCGCCGCCGCGACGTCGCCTCCGCTACGCCGTACTACCGCGACCTGGCGCCGGACGTCGTCGTCATGGCGCAGCGCATCCGCGATTTGCTGGGCCAGGCAAAGACTGTCGCTGAAACGCCCGATACTTTTGAGGCTCCCGCGAGCCGGGATTCTTCCAGCCAGACCCCGCGCTTTGAGCCTGAATTCAACCTCACCGACTTGGATGACACCTTCTAATGACTAACGTACTGTTCTTTGGACACGGCGCCACGGCCGATGAGATTCGTTCCCGCCTTTCGACCTGCGAGCTGTTGGCTTGCTGCAGAACTTCATGTGGGTGGACTACACCCAACCGACGTCGGCAGCCGCAGTGCGCTTCTTCGACGCCGAGGGAAACCCACGTATTGCCACTCTCGACGAGTCTCTGCGCAACCACGAAGGCGATATGCTCCTCGTGGTCATCGATACGCTGGATGAAAGTGATTCCTTGCAGCCAGACGCTTTGTCGCGGTGGGCGGCGGCCGTGGATTCGCGCATCGTCCAGGCCTCGAACCAGCGCGTTCGCCTGTTGCTGACCACCTTGCCTTTGCAGCCGGCACACATTGAGCCGCTGCAGGTGTGGGAGAACCTGGTGCTTTCCCCAGAAGAGGGCGGCACTCCTTCCGCTTCGCATATTCGCCCCATCATGCGCAGCGAAGATGGCTTTGCCTTGGCACAGTTCGCAGCTCCTGCCGTGGCATCCATCTTCGGCCTGTGGCGCGGAATGCAGGAGGCAGCTGTATTCGAGGCCGAATCGGGCCGGCTGATGGAAACCGGCAACTGGGAAAACTTCCGTCTCGTGCGTGCTTTCCACCGCACTATCGATGCCAGCGAGGTCGAAAATGAGGTCAAGGACCGAGTATTCAATCCGAATAATCGCCTGCCGCGTACCCGCGTGAATAACACCAGCTACACCGAGCACGCTACCGATCCGAACGCGCTTACGCAGCACTACGCGGATACTCTCTTTCACGCTTTTGGTGGCAGCCTGATTTCCCAGGAAATCCCGCTGGAGACCCCGAAGACGCAGAAGATCGGCGCGTGGGCTGCGCTGCGCGATAACCTGCGCCTGTACTGGGCCACCGTCATCGGCAAGCCGCAGGATTGGGTCAACGACCGGCGCGGTGCCGTAAACAGCGCAACCGCCTCGTTCCTGCAGAATCTTCTCTATGGCCGCAATTCCAACATGGAGGTGGTTTTGGATGGCCATTCCGGCAAGGGCGAGAATGCTGTATCCATCGCACAGATGCAGCAGAAGAATAACCGGACGCTGAATGAAGCCCAGAAGGTCCAATTCGACGTTGGTGATACCCCGCAGCTGGCTGGCATGTGGGAGGCCTATCATGACTTTGCGCTGGGCTTAGTTGATGGCCAGTGGAAGGAAAACGCCAACTTCGCCCCGCCGAAGGGCAATAACCAGGACGTACTCATTGTCCAGCACGGCAAGCAGTCCGTGCCCGATGTCAGCCAATCCTTCCGTGGTTTCCACCCACTGATGAACCGCACGGTGGGCTATGAAAACGAGGCGCAGGCAACGATTGCACCTTTCGATCCACTCGCTGCGGAGAAGTTCGCGGCTGACCTGGAGTGGACTAGCCAGAGCACACAAAACACTGAGATCAACCGTAAAAAGCAGCAGTTCGCGGCATGGCGTAACCAGCACCAGGAAACCTTCGCATGGAAGGTCGGCTCTGGTTTGGCCGCAAGCCTGCACTCCGCGCGCCAGCGCGAGGCGCACTTCGAGGACGTCGCCCGCCAGCTCAGCGAGGAAGCCAAGGGCTTTGCCGAGCGTGACTTCAACGCTGAAAACCGCAAGCTGACCACCAAGCTGCGCGCCATGTGGGGCGTGCTAGGCGCGATTTTGCTCGTGCTCATTTACCTGTGCATCTCGCATTACAACAGCGACTTGCGGATCTGGGATTCCATGCCCACCCTGGACTGGAAGTGGACCACCTTCGGCGTCATTGTTTCCATCGCCTTGTTCCTGGTTTGTTCCTGGCTTGCCTTCACCAAGGCGCAGCGCGAAATCTACGATTACGTGCAAAGGCAAAAGCTCAATCGCCAGAACCAGGAGATTGCCGCGCGCAACATCGTGCTGGCAGCGGGAGACATCGACCGCAACATCAATGCATACGGTCAGTTCCTGAGCTGGTCTTCAGTTCTGGGTCGCGCAATCTATGCGCCATTCGGCTTGAAGTCCACCACCAGCGACCACCTGCGCACCCCGGAATCCGGCTTGCCGGATAACGCGCGTATCGGCAAGGCAAAGGTCACCGACGATGAAACCAGCCGCATGGCCGAGGGAATTCGTTCCCACGTTTTCTCTGAGGCCTGGGCTCATAAGTCTTTGCGTGGGCTCGTGGATTACATGAATTCTGTCTTCGAGCGTCACCAGGTGGGCAACGGTTCTATCCAGCCGAGCGCCATGTGGGGCATGCGCGGCCAGTATTCGAAGTCGCCGCTGGACATGATCGCTCGCAACCTGGATCACCCAGCGATGGCGGATCGAGATTTGAAGCCGCAGGTCTGGCACAGTGCGATTACCAATCCACAAATGACGGGCAGCATGCAGCAGTTCCTGTCCAAGGTGACCTTCTTGGACGATAATCGCAGGCAGGAGCAATCCACCCAGCAGTTCATGGCGGGTATGAGCGAAGAAAAGGGCGCTATGCAGGCCTTCAGCAATGAATCGCTGACCACGTTGGGCGCTTCCGATGGATACACCGAGATCGATCCTTCCCGCACTCGCATCATCGAGGTCGATAGCAATACCGCGCTAACCAGCCAGCTTTCGCGTTCTTTGACCGTGGTGCAGTTCGGCCGCATCACCGATTTCAAATACTTGCTGCCAAAGGAAGCGCAGCCGGAGACGGAAGCTGCTTTACCTTCCTTCGCAGATGCGCTCAGTGGACTGGACGAAACCGACCACATGGACTCTTTCAACAATGCTTCGCAGGTGCAGCCGGGCCGCCACAGCGCCGGCGAGGGTTCCACCGGCTTTAGCTTTGGCCGCCACAGCCAGACGCCGTCGCTCGATGACTTGGACGAGACGTTCTAGGAGCAATCACCAAGATGACGCAATCACCCAAGATTACGGATATTCCGCTTTCGCAATTACTCCCGCTGCACGATTTGGAGCAGGTCTCGGCCGAGGACGTGCGTCGGCACATTGCACCGCAGTACGGCGAGTTTGCAGAACAAATCGCGGCGGTATTCAACGGCAGCGCCGTTGCGCATCCGGAACTTAACGCGGCCAATCTCAACCCGCAGCCGCCTGCTCCGGAGCCCCAAACGGGCGCCACCCTATCCTCCTTTGGAACTTCGGAGATCAAAGACATGAGTCCCAAAAAAGAAGACCCACAGTCGCCACAGCCTGGTAACAAGGACATCGACTGGGCAGCGGAGCTAGCCAAGCTCAAGGCCAAGGAGAACGTACGTACCCAGGTCAACGAGGACGATTACACCAACCTGCCGGCAGATGCATTCAGCGCGCCTTATAAGGGCAAGCAGCCAGAGGGTTGGGTAGTGCCTGAGATGCACGCTGTGGTCGAGGTCCCGGAAACCACCGATGCAGCGGCAGAAGCAGAAGAAGATCCTTATGGCTACGAGCAGCCGGCAGAGGATAATTCGGACGTCCGCCACCCGGTGCGCATTTGGTGGGAGCCGGTTTCTGCGCAGCCGGGAGAACTGGTTTTCTACCGCGTCGTTGCCGATGACCGAGAGATGATTGCCTCGCCGGAAGCAGGCGAGACATTGATGATTACCCGCGGCACCGCTTACCGCGACATGGATCCGGGTGCGGCCGGTCTGCGCCACTATGCGGTGTGGGCTTATAAGGGCGCCGATCTGGGAGAAGCGATTAGCAGCCAGCCGCTGTTTATGGGCGAGACGGCAGTAGTCTTCCCGCCGGTCAACGTCAAGGTGACCACCATCAAGGGCGCAATCCAGGTCTCTTGGGACTTGCTGGAGGGCCATGAGGCCGCCGTCGTTTATGCATGCAAGGACACCGAGCGCGACTTGCTTTCCCCGCGGTTTGAGCAGGACATCGAAAGCAGTGGGCGTAAGGCCACCATCCGTGTGCAGGAGGCGGGCCAGACCATGGTTGTCTCCTTGCTCGGCCAGGCGCAGTTCCGCGATGGCAGGTTGACCAGCGCGAATGAGACGGTAGTGCAGCATTCAGTGAAGCTGGCCAGTGAGTTGGAGAAGATGTCGCTTACGCGCTGTGAGCGGGAGAATTCCGATGGCCACGACAACATCGAGATTGAGTGGAACTCGCCGAAGACGGGCGAAGTCAAGATTTATCTGACCCCGCACGCCCCACGTCCGGAGCTGCGCACCAAGGCCATCGATAAGTCTTATGTGGAAAACGCGTTTGCCGACGCCGTGACTGAAACGCGAGGCGCAACCCCACCGGATTCCGTGCAGAACACCACGATGCCGTGGCCTTCTGATTGGTACGAGGTTTATGTCACCCCGGTCAACTTCAACGAGGCCGACGCATGGGTCGGTGAGTCGCGCGTTCTGCAGCGTGTGCTGCCCATCGGGGAGGATGAAGTGCGGCTTATCGAGCGCGTGGATAGCCAGTTGATTTCCTTCACCTGGCCGCGCGGCGCCACGATGGTGGAGTGCACGACCAACAGCGGCACTACCACGGTGCGCGAGGAGGAATACGAGTTGCAGGGCGGCATTCGCCTGAAACTCGAGCGCCACAGTGACGTCGTGCGCCTGCGCCCGTTTGCCATGTTTGCGGGTAAAAGAACTGAGGCCCGCGAACAGGTCATTGAATACCCCGGCCTGCGCACGGTGACTTATGACTTCCACTATGACTTCAGCACCCGGCAGCTTGGCGTGTACCTGTCCAGCCTGGACATGGGCGATAGGCGCCCATTTTCTTGCCAGGTGATTTATAACCCGGTGCGCCTGCCGCTGTTTGCTGAGGATGGTGTGCCGTTGAAGCTGTCTGGCATGAACACGGACCGCTACACCAGCCAGGGCCTGCACCAGGGCACTTTTGAGCAGCCTGATTTCATCGTGGACTTAGACCAGCGAACCTGGAACGGCGGCTATGTTCGCCTGTTTGCGGTCGAAGACTTTGCTACGGGTGATTTTTCCGCGCAATCTTTCAACCCTGACTTCGGCCACGACTTCAGCTTGGGCCAGCAGGGCAGCTTCGATTCTGATTCGGCGTCGCAGTTCAATGCCACTGATAGGACGGTCGTGGTAGAAAGCGGCGTCGCCCAGCGCTTGCGCTTTGACCCATTGCCTTCCCCGCAGGATGGCGCGCAGAACTTCCAGCAAGGAGGGCAGTATTAATGGCGGGTGCTTTTAGCTTTGCATCCTTCTCGCGCGGCAACGGTCGGGCAGGCGGCTGGGGAGTGGGCGCAGTAAGCGGGGATATTTCCCAGGAGCAGCTGCAGGAGCTGGTTAGTTTTGTCCCAACGAGCTTGAACAGCGGTGCGCCTATCCCGGACTTTCCTTCGGCTCAGGAGCGCGCGGAGCTGGTGCGCCGCACTGCGGTATTCACGCTGACCGAGGAGGGCGAGCAATGGGTCACCATGGTCTCCGTTCCCGCCGGCATCGACGCCACGGGCCGCGGCGGCAACGTCTTTACCTATACCGCGGTTTCAGACGGGGGAGTGCCGCCCGCACCGGCGGACGTGCTGTATTCGCCGGATGTGCCGACGCCTTTTTCAATCTTTGAAGTGGACAAGGTGGAGATCCCGGAAAAGATTTCGCGTAAAGGTCCGCTTGCGAGCGATGCGCTTATCGACGACTTCTTGGCCGGCGAATTCCGCAGCCCTGCCGCGTTGCCAACGCCCTTCAAGTCCGTAGTGCCGCATAACGACGCCGCCTATAACGCGCGCTTGGTAGAAGCGATGGCGAAGGTGCTTTCTTCGAAGAAGAAAACTCTCGTCATCCTGGTGGCGCCCGAAAACCAAGCGGCCTTTTGGGTTGCTGCCGCAGCCCGCGAGGTAGGCGAGCCGGGATTCGGATTCTCTACCTTTGAAAAGCCGGCCGCCATAGCTGAGCTTCCACTGGGCACTTCGACCATGGTGGTGGTTCCTGAGTCCGAAAAGTTGCGTCTTTTCGAGCTGACCAAGGCCCGCGCTATTCCTGGCAATCCGGTGATCTTCGAACTGGGCGAGCCACTGCCGGACTTGAGCGCCTACGAGGGCGCCGGGGAAGTAGCGTCGGCGCCGACCCCAGCACCGGAAGCAGTAGAGCCAGAGGCGAGCTCGCCTTTTGTTGACGAACCCGCACAATCTGTGGCCGAGCCGTGGGCTGAGTCGCCGGCTGCAGCTGCCGCAGACTTGTCGGCTGCGTCGCAGGTAAACCCTTTCAGCGAAAGTGCGCAATCTGCGCCACGGGGCGAGGAAAACGGGGCATCGCCAGGCATCGCGCAAACGGAGCCTGCACCGACCGCAGCAGCTGCAGCGGCCCCTGCGGCGCCGGGTGCGAACGCCGTTGTTCCGGGGCTTACCTCAGATGAACTGGAACAGCTGCGAGACTTCGATCCAGCTTGGTGGATGGGTTACCTGAAGAAGCATCGGGGGCGTGCTATTCACTTTGCGCTGCTGCATCCTTCCTGCTTCCCCGAGGGAACGCGGGTCTTTGCGCTGGCGGCAGCATTGGCTTCTTGGGTGAAATATTTTCCGGCCGATTATAACTTCCTAGTTTCGCAGGCTTTGGGCGGCATCGACACGGCGTCGCTGGATCAAGCGCGTGCACTCACTATCGAAAGATTTGCGCCTGTTATCCAGCTTGAGGAACGGCGGAGTGCGGCGACTGGTGAATTAGGACGTTACTTGGGCGGGATTTTTGCAGAAATCAAACGAGCACACGGTTTCACGGAAAGTTAAAGACAATGGCTAAATACACTTTGAAAGACGGGGAATCTCGTCACCTTACAATCACTGACACCATTCGCGTCGAGGCTTTCGAAATCGGTGCGGGTGGCGCGCAGGTTGAACTCGCTATCGTGCCCGAGGGGGTGGATTACACCCGCGTAGATGACCTGCTGCTCATCGTGCATGCGGTTACACAGGATGCGACGATCCAGGTGCGCCCGAAGGGCTTCGGCACCTTTGGTTTGCGCAGCGAGATTCGTTTGAATATCAGCAACGGTGAGGACACCGTGAGCTTCCCGCGCGTGCTTATCGACGGCGCGGAAGATAGCCCCGAGCGTCTCGCCGAGCTGCAGGTTGAGGACCAGCAGCTGCGTATTTCGGCCTTTGGTTCTTCCGAGGGTGCAGGAATCACCGATTCGGCGCGCGAGGTCCGCTCTAAGATGCGCCGCGCGGCGCTTGATGACGCTGAGCTGGCCGATGCCATCGCGGTTATCGATAGCTCTGCTTCCATGCAGGTCAATACTTCCGATGGTGCTATCGAGCTGGCGGCGAAGTACATCAATGCCCTTGCGGATTCCTTCACGAACTTCACCGCGACCGATGGGCAGGAACGTACCGCTGGTCATACCGTAAGCGAGCTGCAGAGCTTTATCACTGGTGCTATCGATGCCGGTGCTGATCGCGTGGGGCGCCGCCAGTGGAAAGGACATGACTTACATGAATCTTCCTCGCTGTTTATCTATGTAACCGACAGCCCTACTGCCGCGATGCTAAGCGGTGAAAAGCCCGCCGTGGTGATTGTGGTTAGCCCGATTGCCGAGCAGGAAGTTGAACTCGCTCGCGCAAGTGCAGGCGAGCACCCGGTGGCATTCGTGGTGATTGACCGAGACGACGTCGATAAGCAGCGCAGCGCATTCAACAGCGATCTTGCGCGCCTATCCGATGAAGTGGCAGCGATGCTCAAGGAGGAGTACTAATGACCAGCACCGCCGCATGCCCGTGGACTTTCCGTCCACTGGAAAAGGGCGCTACCGAAAGCCCATATAACAACCGCGAGCTGTTGCCGGACTGGACGGAATCCGTGACCCACTGCGTGGCCATGGCCGGCGCGCGTAACTCCGGCAAGTCGCTGTATACCGCAGTGATGGTCAAGCAGCTCAAGCAGCTTGCGCACAAGCACGATCACTCCGTGCTGGCGGCCGATGAATCCACGGCGCAGCGCTATGCGGAAAAGTACGAAAATCCGCTCTTTAAGGAAATGCAGAGCATGGAGCCCACCCCGAGCGCCGTGGCCACCGATGCTTATCAGCGTGACCCGCTGATCTTTGATCTGGGCCGTTGGCCAGATGCCGAAGGCGTAATGCGTACCAATTATCTCGTCTTCCGCGACGTTGCCGGCGAGGACCTGGAGAACCTGCCGGAGCGGGAAGAAGACCGCGAGGCGCTGTCCTTCTTCAAGTACGCCGACCTGGTTATCTTCCTGTTTGACCCGCTGCGTGAGCGACAAATCCGGGACTACCTGCACGGACTTGTTCCGGACTTTGGTGAGCTCGGTGCCGAGCCCACGCAGGTGCTGGAAAACCTCATCACGCTGATGGGAACGGAGTGCCCGCCGCCGCTGGCAGTTACCATCTCCAAGTTCGATACGCTGCAGAAACTGGAGCATAACCCGAATACGCCGTGGGCCAAGATCATGGGCAACGCGGGCGCTGCCTTCCGCCGCGATACCGGCTGGAACTTCCACTTCGACGATTCCTACGTCCTGCACCAGGAAGTGGACTCCTTGCTGCGCTACCTGGAAGCCTTCGACCTCATCAACATGGTCGCCAACGTCAGCAAGAACGGATACCGGTACTTCGCGGTCTCCGCTCTAGGCGAGGCGCCGACAGGCCGGCACCTAGCACGCAGTGGCATCGCACCTTTCCGCGTGCTGGACCCAATCCGTACGCTGCTTAGCGGCTACGGCGTATTTGGAAAGGATGTCCAGTGACCTTCGGTACGCCCAACGGAAACCAGCAATTTGGGGTTCCTTCCCAAAGCGGTGCTGGCGGAGCACAGTTTGGTTCCCCAGCGATGCCGGTCAGTGACTACCGCTATGGGCAGGTTGCAGACCAACAGAAGGCGGCGCGCCGGGCCGCCGATATGTCCGCCTGGCGGGCGCCGTGGGCGCTACAGATCGCTGCGCTTTTTGTGCTGGGAATCTCGGCCTACATCGTCTACTACGTATTCGAGCTCGTGGCCTCCGAGCGCGTTCCCGAACACTTGAACCGCATCGAGCGCCTAGCCACTGAGCTGGGCGTGGGGCTTTCACTCGTGGTGCTCGCGCTGTGCGTGCTCATGGTCTATACGCTGCATGCCCAGCACAAAGCGCGAATCTGGCTGACGGTCATCCTTGCCATTGTGGTGTTGATGCTCGTGTTGCCACATGTCTGGCCCATTTCCTTGGCAGCAATGGTAACCATCGTGCTGCTGTGGCTACCAGGCAACAAGGAATGGTTCGGCTTTAAGCCTTCTTAGCCAATGCCGCGAGTGCCTCCTGATTGTTCGCCGTATTAAACAGCTCATAGGCCACGCGGTACTTCTCACGTGCGGTGACAGTATCGTTCGCGGAGGTATAGCGATCCCCCAAGAGCTCAACGACTTCAGCCAAGGCGTTGAAATCTAGGGGGCTGCGCGCCGAGGCGATGGGGTGGCGGCTTAGAAAGTCCATCAGGACCTGGGTGGACTTAAACATGTTTTCTGCCTCCGTGCGCAGCGTCTCGGAGAACAAGACGGTCCAGCGTGCGGCGATGGGCAGCTCCGTGTACTTGAGTGCGTTGACGTACCGTGAAGCCAAGATGTCGTGCGCTTCATCGCGGTCATTGTCGATGAGGAAGACCTCGACCTTGCGCAGCAGCATTTCTAGCTCGCGGGCTTCATTGCCGTTGCGGGAGTATTCCTTAGCCGCAAGGCCGTAGAAATCAGCTGCGGTTTCGCCCGTGGTATCGGTATTGTTTCCGGCCGCATCAGCGTAAAAGCGTGCCAGCATTCCCGCAGGCAGCGTGGCATATTCGGGGCTGAGGTGGTACTTGCGCAGGATCTCGTTGCTCTTGTTCGCCACGTGGCTGCGCGTCGCAAAGGAAGGGCACGCCCACAGCGCGCCGACAGCGGATTCGAGGAGGATAGACAGCGCCTTCGCGAGGGCGGAGTTTGGGTTCGGCACCGCGCTGACCGGGGAAGCCGGAAGCGAGTCTTCCTCGCTGAACGCAGCGAGCTGGACTTGGCGGTTGATGTCGACGAATTCCTCGCTGTGCTCTTTGACGTTCTCACGCTTGGCAATCTCGAGGCGGTCACGCAGCTCGTTTAGCTGCTCTTCGAGGGTGCCGGTTCGCTCGCGCTCTTCCGGTTCTTCTGGCTCTAGCTCTGCTGTTTCTTCTGCTTCGGCTGCTTGTGCTTGCTGGGCGGCTAATGCTTCCTCGGCGGCGCGCTCTTGCTCGGCGATGTTCTGCAGCTTTATCAGTTGGGCGTCGTCTCCTGCCTGGGCAGCTTTCTTGGCGTATGCCCATGCCTTCTCGGAGTCTTGTAGAGCATCGTAGTAACGGGACGCGAGCCTAAAGCCGCGGCTGGTGATGGTCGGATTACCAGCTAAGGCGCCGAGGCTTGCGATGTGCAGCGCGGACTGGGCCGCTGCGGGAGAGGACGGGTCCTGCCAGATAAGCAGGAGCATGAATGCATTGAGCAGGTCAGCGGTAGGCGTTACGTCCTCAGCTGAGCCCACGAATTTATCGTCACCGATGACTTGGCTTAAAAGTGCGCCGATTTCCTTTAATTCCGCTGCGGGAAAAGCGGTGTCGTTGTCGTAGCTTTTCGCAATATCCAAAAGCGCGGTGGCACGTTGAGCATCGAGAATAGGGTAAGTCACATCGGTAGGCATGGGGCAGATTTTAGTGCAGGAACATATAAATTTCGCTCGTATACTAGATTCCATGGATTCTCACACCCACGCTGGACGCTACGCCCCGAGCCCTTCGGGGGATCTCCACTTCGGAAACCTCCGCACAGCCCTTCTGGCATGGCTTTTTGCGCGTTCTTCAGGGCGGCGCTTTGTGGTGCGAATCGAGGACATCGATAAGCAGCGCTCCTCGCTTGATGCAGCGCAGCGCCAATTGGAAGATCTGGCCACGCTCGGAATCGACTGGGATGGCGAGGTCATCTACCAGCAGGATAGGGAAGCCGCCTACAGCGCGGCCTTGGAGAAGCTGCAGTACTATGAGTGCTTCTGTTCGCGCAAAGACATTCAGGAAGCCGCGCGCGCCCCGCATGCCATCCCCGGGCAGTATCCGGGCACCTGCCGCTATCTTGATGAGGGAACCAAAGCGCAAAAACGCGGCGAGCTTGCCGCGCAAAGCCGCGTGCCATCGCTGCGGCTGCGTGCGGAAACAAATCAGTTCACCATCCAGGACAAGCTGCATGGCAATTACACAGGCGACGTCGACGATTTCATCTTGCGGCGCGGCGGCCAGGTTACCGATATTGATAATCCAAAGACGGACTGGGCTTATAACTTGGCGG
>NZ_KV800694.1:32114-38028 GCF_001810285.1 Corynebacterium sp. HMSC071F07 | reverse complement strand
AGACGATATCTACCAAGGAGTCGACCAGGTAGTCCGCGGCGATGATTTGTTGAGCTCCGCCCCGCGGCAGGCTTATCTCGCGAGCTTGCTGGGCCAGCCGGCGCCAGAGTTTGTTCACGTTCCCTTGGTTCTCAACGCGGAAGGCAAGCGCTTGTCCAAACGGGATGGTGCGGTAACGCTGCGCCAGTTGCTGGAGTTTTATACCCCGGAGCAGGTGGTGGGGCAGATGGCGCATTCGCTGGGCTATACGGCAGCAAGCGCTCACGAGCTACTGGAAAAGTTTCAGCCGGAGGCGCTGAGCACTCAGCCTTATGAGTGGAGCGATGGGCGCCGAGGTGCCGCACAGGACTAATACCGGCCAGACTATTGTTTAAAGGGTAAGCTACAAGGGGCAGAGTCGGCGCGTATGTGGAGTGAGTTTTGTGGAAGTACTGCTAGTACTCATTGGTTTGATGTTGTTGACCGTGATTGTGGTGGCAGTCGGGGATAAGACCGGGCTTCCCTGGCCGGCTTTGCTTTCCATTCTGGCGGCACTGTCCATGTTCATTCCGAGGCTGCCGGACTTTGAGATTCCAACCGATCTCATCCTGCCCGTCTTCCTGCCGCCTTTGCTGTGGGCACTGGCGCGTAGAACCTCCTGGGGTGTAATCCGCGAGCAATGGGTGACTATCTTGAGCTTGTCCGTGCTCTTGGTGGTTGCCACCACGCTGACCGTGGGCATGACTGCCTATGCCTTCTTGCCTGGAGTCAGCCTGGCGGGTGCGATTCTCATCGGCGCTGCTATCGCGCCGCCTGACCCAGTTGCGGTGGAAGCAGTGGCTGAGCCCGCGGGTATCCCGCGCCGCATTATTTCCACGCTGCAGACTGAAGGCCTGTTCAACGACGCGGCATCGATTGTGGCTTTCCACCTCGCACTCGTGGCGGTGACCGATGATTCCACCATGACCTGGGGGAATGCTATCTTGAACTTCCTCTACTCGGCAGCAGTGGCGGGTGTGCTGGGCTGGGGCAGCGGACGCCTTGCCTCCATGTTCATCGCGCGAGTTCATGAAGTGGTTGCCCGCAATGCGCTTACCTGGGTGATTCCCTTCGCCGTCTATGTAGTTGCGGAAGAACTCCATGCTTCTGGTGTTATTGCAGTCGTTATCGCCGCGGTGGAGCTGCATTCGCGCGCGTCGATTCAGGCCGAAGACCGACTTTCCGGTCAATCCTTCTGGGAGACCATCGAGCTGCTGTTTACGGGCGTGGCCTTTGGCCTTATCGGCATGACCGTTAACAGTGCGGTACACGAGGCGGGCACCAACCTGGGGCATTCGATCATCGTTGGCGTGCTGCTTTCCCTCGTGGCCTTTGTAGTTCGGCTGCTATGGATGTGGCTTTTCTACCGCATCAATCTGCGGCGCGGAAAGCCACGCCTTGCACCGCTGCGCTTACAGGAAGTGCTGCTTATGGCTTGGTCAGGCATGCGTGGCCTGGTCACCCTCGCGCTGGTTTTGTCCATACCGAGCGATGCCATTGCCTATAGTGATGAACTTTCCGTTATCGCGCTGACCGTTCTGGTGATGACCATGGTGCTGCCAGGTCTCCTGCTGCCGTGGCTCATGCGTCAGCTGGATCTGACCACGTATTCACAGGCAGCTTCTGACAAAATGCGCGCGGAAATCACCAAGCGTGCGCGCAAAGCTGGCGTGGCTTCGATGCGGAGGAAATACAAAGAATTGGACCCAGAGATTGCCGCCAATATCTCGCAGTGGTTTGAGGATCGCCTTGGTGAAGACGAGGACGGCGACGATGCCAGCACCCGTCTGCAAAAGGCGATCAAAGCTCGCGACGTCGCGCTGGCGGCGCGCCGGGTTGCCTTGGCAGGTGCCCAACAGGAGCTGCTTCGCCTGCGCCGTGACCGCAACTTCAACCCGATGATCGTGGATGAAGTACTCGAGGAAGTAGACCGCATGACCCTGGGAACCAAGACCCGCTAGGCTGGGGCCGCAAGGAGTATAAAAACATGAATGCACTCGAATATGCCCAGCTGGAAGACAGTATGGATTATTTGTACGACTTCTTCGACGAGGACCTAGAAGCCCGCGTGCGCGCCGAGCGTGAATACCTGCCGGAGTCTCTGCAGGACTTGCTGGGGGATCACAGTGTGCTGGACTATATCTGGCTGTGGATTAAGGAGCCGGGCAAAAACGGTTTCAAGGCCTATCTGCGCGATGGTGGCTACTCGGAAGCAGAAGTAGAAGAGGCTTTTGTGTGGACCCGCAACGAGTGGGGCCACAACACGCCGCCGCATATTGAATGGCTAAAGGCCGATGGTTTTGAACCACCGGCCTTTGCGAATTAACTATGTCCTGCCCGATATCTTTGCTTTTTCCTAGCGGGTAGGCGTGGAATCTACCGCCACGATCTGGTGCTCCGGCTTGGAGCCATCAGCAGGGAATGCCTTGGCGATTGCCTTGGAGAAGTACTCCGCGCGCTTCTCGTTGCCACCGGTGTTGTAGTGGACGTCATCGCCCTCCAAGAACCACTCGGTCCGGGCATCGGCAGCCCAGTCATAGACCACCAAGTTCGGGTAACGGTCACGCGCTTTGAGCAGGGCCTCGTTGAAAGGCGCCATGTTGGCGTTGACGTAAGCACCGGAATCCAGGTTGGTCTTGGCAGTCGGCCACATCACGGGGGCTTTGCCGAGCACCTGCATGATTTGGTCCACGCGCCAGTCTTCCTCGCCGGAACCGCCCACGGCGCGGTTTGCGGCGTCGTTCACACCAGCGCCGATGACCCAGCAATCGTCCTCGCCGTAGCCCTGCTGCAACAGCTGATTAACGGAATCGAGGATGGTTGGATCCCCCTCGAGGGCCTCAACGGTGGAGCGGGCGCCGGTGACGTCTGCGACGACTTCTTGAGCGCCGACGTTCTTGTAGGTCACCTGGGCATTGAGTGAAGGATCGGAGACGTAGTCATCGGAGAACATGCCGATGGAGGTGGAGTCACCGACGTGGATGATGGTGGTGCAGCGCGTCTTGCCCTTCTGGTTCGGATCTGGGGCAGCGGAACTTGGGGCCGCGCTAGAAGAGGCATTAGGTGCTGGCGCCGCAGCCGCGGTGTCCTTCTTGGGGCCGCCTCCACCGACCTTCAAGCCCATCTGCTGCGAGCCTGGGGTTTCCTCCTGGCCCAGTGCATCGTTCCATGCGGCCGGAATGCCCATTGCAACCACGGCCGCCATAAGCGTGGCTGGAACGGTAAGGCCAAGGCGCGGCATGCCGATGCTCTTGCGCTTCGCCCACCAATTCTTCACCGGCTCGACGACGCCGTTGCGGCGGATCGGGTCCTCAACTAGCGCCCAAGAAATGGCCGCGAGGAGGATGGAGATCACGGTGACCAAGATGGGGTGCGCTACGGACCAATCTGGAATGAACACGATGGCAGGCAGGTGCCAGAGGTAGATACCGTAGGAACGCTCACCGATCCAGCGCAGTGGTGCCAGCGCGAAGAAGCGGGAGAGAAGGCTGCGCTGATCCAAGGCCGCGGCGATGACCGCGACGGTGGCGATGGAAAGAGCGATAAGGCCCCAGTTGTATAGGTGCGGCGAATAGTCCGGCAGCAACCAGAAGAGCAGGCCAATACCAACCAGACCGAGAATGGAAGCCGGGATGGTAAGTGCCCCGCGGCGGGATGCGGTAGCCGCGTTGCTTGGTCAGTGCGATAGCGAGGGCAGCGCCAAGCAGAATGCCGCCGGCACGGGTATCGGTGCCCTCGTAGACGCGGGTGGCATCGGCGCCGGTGTTGAACAGGAAGGCCATCCACCCGAAGGACAGTGCGGCAAGCACCAGCGTGGAAATAAGAAGCGGCTTGCGCTTGCCACGGGTGAGCTTGAGAAGCACAAACAACACCAGCGGCCAGAAGAGATAAAACTGCTCTTCCACCGACAGCGACCACATGTGGTCCAGCGGTGCGTGGCCGGCAAAGCGGTCAAAGTAGGACTGGCCCTCCAAGATGACATGCCAGTTGTTGACGTAGAACAGCGCGCTGAGCGCATGGCCGCTGGTCTCGCCGAGCTTGGGGAGATCGAAGAAGATCGTCAGCAATACTACGGCGACCAGCATGAGAACGACTGCCGGCACGAGGCGACGGAAGCGGCGCAGCCAGAAGGTAGGCAGGCCAAGGCCCTTGCCGCGCAGGTGGCTGCGCATAAGGTTGGCAGTAATGAGGTAGCCAGAGAGCGTAAAGAACATACCGACGCCCAAGTAGCCGCCGGGCAGCCAGGCCGGGTCTAGGTGATACGCCACGACGCTGAGCACAGCGACGGTGCGCAGGCCGTCGATTGCGGGCACGTAAGAGGTATGTGAATCAACCGGTCTTGGCATCCGGAATTCTCCTATAGGGAAACATCAATCAAGGGGGCGGAAACGGACATCTCTCGCGCTGCTTTAAAAAATGAAGGGCAGTCACAGCGCAAAGCTCCACTTACTCTAAACCCTTGTCTCGACATGTTTGGCTCTTGGGGGAGAATATTCCCCACGGTGTGGGGGTTGCGGGGTGAGTAAAAGTTTTATGTAGTTCTTTAGGCCTCGTATATATGGTGAGTGACATATTTAACAAAGTGGTTTAAAGGTGGTCTATAGATCGCGGTGTTGAAAGGCTGTGCCTTTTGCGTGCTAAGACGAGTCTCGAAAGCGTAAGTGATAGTGCGGGTTCCGTTTAGGCCGAGAAGCTCGGGAAATAACTCCGATGTCCCAAGTTTGCTCAAGCCCTCGTCCGGGGAAGGAAAGCTGTATAAAACCGTCGGCCCGCAGCTTGAAATGAATAGTTTCTAAAATGAACTACTTTCGTTCGTTGAACAATAAAGGTGCTGGTTAACGCCATGTCCGAAAGCTTAAGTAGTATGTTCAGCGTGCGTTATGCTTGGCAAATTTTTCTAAGAGATATTGCCCGTCTTGGGCGCACCAAAAAGTCGTGGATCATTCTCATCGGTTTGGTCATTACGCCCGCGCTTTATTCGTGGGTCAACATCGCGGCATTCTGGGACCCATACGGAGCAACCGAAAATATTAAGGTCGCCGTTGTCAATGAGGACAAGGGCGGATCTTCTGATGTCACCGGTCATATCGACGTCGGCAAGCAAGTCACGGAGCAGCTGCACGACAATCACCAGCTGGGCTGGCAATTCCTTGACGCTGAAGAAGCCGAGCGCTCCTTGGAGCGCGGGGAGACCTTCGCCACGGTGACCATCCCGGAGAATTTCAGCTCGGATCTTCTAGGCGCGCTGCATGGCCAATATGCGCAGCCAACGTTGGAGTACCGCGTCAATGAGAAGGCCAGCGCAATCGCGCCCAAGATCACCGACAGCGCCGCATCTAGCTTGGACGAGCAGATCACCTCTGCATTCAAGCAGCAGGTGGCGGAGGCAGCGGCCTCCTCGGTGCGCGATGAGGGCAATAAGTTCGAAGACCGGCTGCAGCGCTCTCGCCAGAGTTCGGAGGGTGCCTTCGACAAGGCGGCTAATAACATCGAGTCCGCGCGTGCGGATTTGCGTGAGGTTGGCGATAAGCTTGGCAACTCGCAGGTCAAGATGCAAAATGCCAAGCAGACGGTGCGCGATGTTGAGCAGGCTATGACGGATGCACAAGCCGCACTTGGCGACGTCCAGGATGTCATCGCCAGCGCACAAGGCGACGTCACCGGCTATACCGATTCCCTGACCTCGGCTTTCGTCGAGGGCTCAACCGGCGTCGCGCAAGGCACCGCGCGGGCCCAGGAATCCGTCGCGGATATTACTGCGCAGCTCGACCAAGCAAACTCCCGTTTTAACTCCGCGACCCAGCAAACCAACGATGCTATTGCCGCCGGGGATGAATCCATCCGGCAGCTGCGCGATGTCGTTAATTCGCCCGCCGTAGCTCCGGGTGTGGCGGGC
>NZ_KV800694.1:27067-32014 GCF_001810285.1 Corynebacterium sp. HMSC071F07 | reverse complement strand
CCCCGCCGTAGCTCCGGGTGTGGCGGGCCCGCTCAATGATGCAATTGCCACTTTGGAGGAGGGCAACGCTGCGAATAAGCAGCTGCTGGGTAATCTCCAGGCACTCAGCAATGACAGCAATGAGACCGCCAAGTCCGTGAAGTCCACGGCGGATGCGGTCAATCAGGCGGCGCAGGATACGAAGAAGACCTCCCAGGTTCTCTCGGACACAGTCGATAAGTCTGTGCCGGAGATTAATCGCGCGATGAGCAACCTAAGCTCCAAGGTCGGTGCGTTCTCGGCTTCGCTGGACACCCAAAAGGCGACGATGGAGGAAACACAGAACTTGCTGGACGGCGTCGGCAAGCAGCTCGGCGCAACCCAGGACGCACTTGGTTCCTTCGATTCAGATCTTGCCTCCCTGGAAGATGGTGTGGAGGGCGCGCGTGACGACGTCCGCGCCATCACCGCTCACTCGCGGACCAAGGAACTGCAGACCATCACCGGCCTGAACTCCGATGAGATTGGTTCCTTCTTCGCTGATCCCGTTGAGGTGAAGAGCGCGCCAGTCTATCCGGTGGGCTCCTACGGTTCCGCGATGGCCTCGCTGTTTACGAACCTCTCGCTGTGGATCGGTGCCTTCGTGCTCGTGGTCATCTTCCGCGTGGAGGTGGATCTCGAAGGCTTTAAGCGGCTCACGGTGGGCCAGGCTTATCTGGGCCGTTTCCTGCTCATGGCCGTGATGGCGATGGTGCAGGCCGTAATTGTCACCGTGGGTGACTTGGCCGTGGGCGTACAGACGGTAAATCCAGTCGCATTCGTTGCCACCGGCACGCTCATCGCGCTGGCTTATCTCAGCATCATCTACGCGCTGTCGACGGCCCTTGGTCACGTGGGCCGTGGCCTTGCAGTGGTGCTGGTCATCGTACAGATTCCGGGTGCCTCCGGCCTGTACCCGATTGAGCTGATGCCGAACTTCTTCCGTTCCATCTACCCGCTTCTGCCATTCTCATATGGCATCGACGCCATGCGCGAGACCATCGGCGGCTTCTATGGTCTGCACTATCTCAAGTTCATGTCCGTGCTGGCCTTGATGTTCGTAGTGGCTTTCGCCTTGGGCTTGTTGGGGCGTCGCAGCTTCGCGCACTTTAACTTGCTCTTTAACCGCGAGCTGGCCAAGACCGATCTCATCGCGGCAGAAAACGTCCAGATCGTCGGCGATGGTTACCGCTTCGCCGATGTCCTGAAGGCACTGCAAGGCCGTGAGGAATTCGCAGCTGATTTGGAAAAACGCAAGCACGATTACAGGCACTGGATCCGCGTGGCTGCAGTACTTGGCGTTGTGGGCATGGTGGTGCTCGGCATCGTGGCTGCGCTTGTGCCTTCGCAGAAACCATTGTTGTTGGGCATTTGGACGCTGTGGTGCCTGCTTATCTTGGGCATCGTGGTCACCCTCGAGTACCTGCGCAAGAGCCTCGCGCAGTCCACCGAGTTGGTGGACTTCAACGAGGAAGAGCTCCGGCACTCCGTTGCCGCCCGCGGTGAAGGTGTGCATTCGGCTTCGGCTGAGGAGGCGCAGTACCAAGACGGCGTCTTGCACAATGAAGGCACTCTCGACGAAAAAGGCGAGGAGAAATAATGAAAAAGATCGGTGGAATTTTCTTCGATGATCTTCGCCGTGCCACTAGCAACGTCATGGCATCAGTCATCCTCTTTGGCCTCGTCGTTATCCCTTTGCTGTTTACTTGGTTCAACGTGTTGGCCAGCTGGGATCCTTTCTCCAACACGGGCCAGCTGAAGGTAGCCGTGGCCAGCGAGGATACCGGCTATAAAAGCGACATCTTCCCGGTTCCGGTCAACGTAGGCGAGAAGGTGCTCTCGGAGCTGCGTGCAAATGACAAGTTGGATTGGGTCATCACCGACGCTGAAGACGCCATCGACGGCACGAAATCTGGCGAGTACTACGCCTCCATCGTGCTGCCGGAGCACTTCAGCTCGGACATGATGACCTTTTATGCGGAAGGCTCCAAGCCGACCGAAATCTCGCTGTACACCAACGAGAAGAAGAACGCGCTGGCGCCGAAAATTACGAATAAGGGCGCAGAGGGCGTTTCCTCCCAAATCGCGGAGTCTTTCACACACACGCTTGGCGACGTCTCCCTAGGCCTGATTTCCTCCCTCGACGAATACCTCAACGAGTCCGACGCAAAGGCAACGTTGAAGCGCATTGAAGATCGTGCCGATGGCATCGAAGCACAGCTGCACACCGGCGCGCGTACGGCCCGTTCGATGGGCAGCCTGGTGGATTCTTCGGTGCCGCTCGTAGAAAGCGCACAGCGCATCGCCAATGCGCCGCGGCCTTCGCTGTCGGGCCCAACTGGAGATCTGAACCTGTCCACGGAGTCCCTCGACGCGGCGCTTTCGCAGACCGCCGATAGCTACGATGTAGTACGCCAGCGCATCGACGAACTATACGATTCAGCAGATACCTCGCGCGCCTCGATGCAGGCCACCTTGAATACGCTGGCAGGCCAGGTGCAAGGCCAGATTGATGCCTACAAAGGCCTGCGGGATCGCGTAAATAGCGATGTGAAGCCAGTGCTGCCGGCTGAGGCCGCGCAGCTGACCAGCAACCTCGACGAGGCCATTGCGGCACAGGAGGCCGTACACTCCCGCTTGGTGGCCGCAGCGAATGCGCCGGGTGCGCAGAAGCCGGACTTTTCTTCCATCGACCGCGCCCAGCAAGCGATCGAGTCTAGCCGCGACTCGCAGCTGCGCACCTCTGTGGGCAAGCTCCAAGACTCCCTGCAGCGCATCGGCAGTGACATCGACTCGCAGGGCTCCAGTATCAGCTTGGACACCGAGTCTCTGACCGGCGCCCGGGATGCGCTGAGCACCCTTGCTCAGGAGCTGGATTCGGATGCGGACCGCTTCGGCGAGCTAAAAGATGAGCTCGACCGCGCACGCGATACCGGCGATCTCTCGCGCCTAGCCAAGGTGGTGGGCAATAACCCGGATGCCCTGGCAAGCTTTATCGCCTCGCCGGTTTCGGTGGACCGCCAACCGGTCTACCCGGTGGCGTCCTTTGGCGCGGGCATGGCGCCGCTGTATACCACCCTGGCGCTGTGGGTAGGTAGCCTTCTTACGGCCGTCACGTTGCGTACTGACGTCAGCAACCGCGACTCTTATACCGTGGTGCAGCGCTTCTTTGGCCGCTTCGGCATCTTCGCGCTGATTGGCTTCTTCCAGTCCACGCTGCTTTCGCTTGGCCTTATCTTCTTCGTGCAGCTAGAACCGGCACATCCGGTGTTGCTGTGGTTGGCGGCCTGGGTCTCTTCGACCGTATTCATGATGATCATCTATACGCTCGTGGTCTCCTTCGCCAACGCCGGTAAGGCTTTGGGCGTGCTCTTGTTGGTCATTCAGGTCTCCAGTGCGGGTGGTGCTTATCCGTTGCAGCTTTTGCCGGAGTGGTTCCAGAACATTAGCCCGTGGTTGCCGGCAACGTACACGATTCGCGCCTTCCGCGCGGCAATCGGCGGCGTCTATCACGCTGATTACTGGCTCTCGCTGCTGGTGCTGCTGGTCTTCCTGCTGCCGATGTTCTTCCTCGGCATCGTCCTGCACAAGCCACTGCATGCTTATACCTCGAAGCTGGATGCAGCACTCGCTGAGACCAAGCTGATGTAATACCGAACTAGAATCGCCGGCATGGCATCTACACCCCGCTCAGTTACCTATCGTTACGTCGACTCGCCTGTGGGCGAACTCCTCGTGGCGGCGACTGAGCGGGGTGTGGTCTATCTGGCCTTCGCGTGCGAAGAGTCCGCGGAAGTCTTGGCGCTCCTCAACAACAAGATCGGTCCGGCAACCATGGGCACAAGTCCGGTGCTGACTCTTGCTGCCGCACAGCTAGACGAGTACTTCGCAGGCGCGCGCCGCACCTTCAGCGTGCCCATCGATGAGTCCCTCACCTCGGGCTTTCGCCAGCGCGTCCAAAGGTTACTGACGGACATTCCGTACGGCGCGACCACTACCTACGCCCAGCTTGCCGACGCCGCCGCAAACCCCAAGGCTGTCCGCGCCGTGGGCAGCGCCTGTGCGCGTAACCCCGTGCCGATTATCGTGCCATGCCACCGCGTATTGCGCAGCGACGGCAGTCTCGGCGGCTACCGCGGCGGCGTGGAGGCGAAGGAGATGCTGCTGCGCCTAGAAAGTGGCGCTCGAACGCCTTAGTCCTCGTCCCCCTAGCTCCGCCTTTGCTCTGCCAACCCAGCCGGACTCAAGAAAACGCAAATGGTCCCAACTCCGAAGAGCTGGGACCCGTGGCGGAGGATAGGGGATTTGAACCCCTGAGGGATGTGACTCCCGCACGCGTTCCAGGCGTGTGACATAGGCCGCTAGTCGAATCCTCCGTTGGAAAACATTATCAGCCTTGTCTAGAGCGGCAAAATCCGCAGGTCAATAGCGGAAAGGTGGCCTGCAAATCGCGCAGGTCGTCCGCGAGCCACGCGGGCCGAGCGCAAACTATTCGGGCCGAGCATGAATCGCGCGGCCTGAGTGCAATCCGTGCGGGCGCCGCCTCCAAATGGTGAGGTCACGTCCAAATGGTGAGGTCGACCCTTTGCGGATGGTGGTGCTGTTAACTGGTGGGGTTGCTGAATGGTGAACTCACCATCTGCACCTCACCATTTGGCCCTTTCGTGCCGCCGCGGAGTACTGATCTCCGTTTGAATGGCAGGCCGCGTTCCTAAATGGTCAAGCCTTGTCGCAATCGCTGATGTGGAAGTGGAACAGTAGGGCAGGTGGTGCGTGGATTTACCATCCTCGTTTGCCGTCTGGGTATTTGCGGTGCCTTGGGGATGTCGGGGGGATGTCGGGCGAAAGAAGCTGGGGGAGGGTGTCGGGCAGTGGCGCCGGACCTAAGAAAACGTAACCCAAGAAAACGCAAATGGTCCCAACTCCGAA
>NZ_KV800694.1:24254-26967 GCF_001810285.1 Corynebacterium sp. HMSC071F07 | reverse complement strand
ATAGGCCGCTAGTCGAATCCTCCGTTGGAAGACTCTACACGAGCAGGCCCCAAGGAAAAATTCGTACTGCGCACTCCGGGTAGGCCGACCTGCGTCCGGCGCTAGTGGAGTAGCCGTAACAGCGGCCGCAGCGATGGGAAGGAGCGGGGCCGCGGCGATTGGGGGCAATAACGGTTTGCCGCAGGGGTAGCAGGCGCGCTAGGCTTATCGGCAGGATTCCGCGTGGCGTCCATCCTCTGAACTCCCCCAGGGCAGGAATGCAGCAAGGGTCAGGAGGCTCTGACGGGTGCGCGGGGTCCCTTTTAAGTTTTCTGGGTGATAAACATTACAAAAGCTGCACGCAAGCGTTAGTATTGGTTGCCATATATTCGCAACTACCCGCAACTAACCCGGAAGGTGGACAGGAATGTCCCTGCTCAATCTCGAAAAGTCTGAGCTCGACGAACTCGCAGCGAAGGTTCGTAAGGACTACGAGGAGCTGAAGGCTATGGGCCTGAAGCTGGATTTGACCCGCGGCAAGCCCGCAAAGGCGCAATTGAGCCTGTCCAACGATCTGCTCGAGCTGCCAGGCGCGGGCAACTATTCCGACGCCGCAGGCAACGACCTTCGCAACTACGGCAACCTTGAGGGCATCAAGGAACTGCGTGAGCTGTGGGGCAAGCTGACCAACATCGACCCAGAGCTGCTGTTGGCTGGAGATTCCTCCTCCTTGAACATCATGTTCGACCTCATCTCTTGGGCTTATGCTTTCGGTACCAATGAGTCCGAGCGTCCGTGGTCCCAGGAAGAGACCGTCAAGTGGATCTGCCCGGTTCCGGGTTATGACCGCCACTTCGCTATCACGGAGCACTTCGGCTTCGAGCTGATTTCGGTCCCTATGCTTTCCGACGGCCCCGATCTCGGCGCCGTCAAGGAATTGGTCAAGGACCCGCAGGTCAAGGGCATGTGGACCGTTCCGATGTTCGGTAACCCAACTGGCGTGACCATCTCCGAAGAGATCGCCCAAGAGTTGGCCTCCATGGAAGCCGCAGCGCCA
This sequence comes from Corynebacterium sp. HMSC071F07, assembly GCF_001810285.1. Taxonomy (NCBI): domain Bacteria; kingdom Bacillati; phylum Actinomycetota; class Actinomycetes; order Mycobacteriales; family Corynebacteriaceae; genus Corynebacterium; species Corynebacterium sp. HMSC071F07. Next base: position 25,931 of record NZ_KV800694.1, on the reverse strand, counting down.
GACTTCCGCATCATCTGGGACAACGCTTACGCGGTCCATACTCTCACCGATGAGTTCCCGGAGATCCTGCCGATTCTCGACATTGCAGCTAAGGCAGGCAACCCGAACCGTTTCTGGGCTATGTCTTCTACCTCCAAGATCACCTTCGCCGGAGCTGGCGTTGCGTTCTTCGCGTCCTCCCGCGAGAACTTGGATTGGTACCTCTCCCACGCGAAGATTCGCGGCATTGGGCCGAATAAAATCAACCAGCTTGCTCACTACCAGTTCTTCGGTTCCGCCGAAGGCGTGCGTGCGGTCATGCGCCGCCACGCGGCGCTGTTGGCTCCGAAGTTCAACGCTGTCCTGCGCATCCTTCAGTCCCGCCTGGGCGAGTACGAGGTCGCGCAGTGGACCGAGCCGAAGGGCGGCTACTTCATCTCCCTCGACGTCGTCGATGGCACCGCCACCCGCGTCTGGGAGCTGGCGAAGGACGCCGGCATCGTGCTGACCAAGGCTGGCTCTGCCTTCCCGCACGGCGAGGACCCGAATGACCGCAACATCCGCTTGGCACCTTCGCTGCCACCGCAGGAAGAGGTCGAGGCTGCAATGGACGGCGTCGCAACCTGCGTGCTGCTCGCCGCTTTGGAGAAGTTGGGGGCTTAAGCCATCAATTCCGACGAGACTTCGTACTGGCTAAGCCAGGTCATTCCCGTTCCGCTGGAGTTTAAAAACGTGGAAGGCCGCCGGCTTGGTTTAGCCGCGCTTGACGACGCCCAGTCCCTCGCCGTTACCACCACCTTCGGCGAGGTAGACACGGGGCTCAAGCATGCGGAGCAGGGCGTCGATGTGCGTTGCGAGCTGCTGACCGTAGCGCGCGCGACGCAGCCGGAGGTAGCTGCTGCGGTTACTGCGGCTGCAGAAAAGCTGATCAAGGCCCGAGGCATGCTGCCGGCCCAGCCGGGCATCATGCTGCCGGAGATACTTTCGGAAGATTCGCTCAACGTGCACCATGGTCTGCTGATCGCGCCTTATTTGTGGGGCGGTAGCACCCCTCAGCTGCCGGAGGACGGCCGGCTGACTTTGGTCTGTCAGCTGCTGATGCTTACCGATTCAGAATATGCCTATGCGGTGGAAGAGGGCGTCGCCAAGCTGCAGGAAGCAGTAGCTGAACAGGGCGTCGATATCCTCGATTGGAAGCGCGCCGGCTAGCTTGCTCCGCCCGCTGCGGGGGAGAGTGTCGGGCACAGAATGTAGACTGACTAACCGTGGCTCTATACCGGAAATATCGTCCAGCAACGTTCGCGGAAGTGGTCGGCCAAGAGCAGGTCACCAAGCCTTTATCCGCTGCCCTCGACGCAGGGCGTATCAATCATGCCTACCTGTTTTCCGGTCCGCGCGGCTGCGGCAAGACCTCTTCAGCGCGCATTATGGCCCGCTCGCTCAACTGTGAGCAGGGGCCTACGTCTACCCCGTGTGGCGTGTGCGAGTCTTGTGTTTCGCTGGCACCAGGTGGCCCGGGCAATCTGGATGTAACTGAGCTTGACGCGGCTTCCCACAACGGTGTGGAGGACATGCGTGAGCTGCGTGACCGCGCGTACTATGCACCTGCTGAGTCGCGCTATCGCATCTTCATTATCGACGAGGCACATATGATTTCCGCCTCGGGCGCCAACGCGCTTCTGAAGGTGGTGGAGGAAC
>NZ_KV800694.1:0-24154 GCF_001810285.1 Corynebacterium sp. HMSC071F07 | reverse complement strand
CCCACCATTACCCGTTCCGCCTGCTGACCCCGCCGGCCATGAAGGGCCTGTTGGAGCGCACTGTGGCTTCGGAGGGCGTGCACGTCGATGATTCCGTGTATCCCATGGTCATCCAGGCCGGTGGCGGTTCCCCGCGTGATACTTTGTCTATTCTGGATCAGCTCTTGGCTGGTGCGGGGCCTGACGGTCTGACCTATGACATTGCGCGTCCGCTGCTGGGCGTGACTGACCTAGGTCTGTTGGATAAGACCATTGAGGCGCTTGCCGAGCAAGACAAGGCAGCCTTGTTCATGATCGTCGACGACGTCATTGAAGCCGGCCACGAGCCACGTCGCTTTACCATCGACCTTTTGGATCGCCTTCGTGATCTCATGATTCTGCAAGCAGTGCCGGGTGCTTTGGAGGCCGGCTTGGTCTCGGCCCCGACCGACCGCGGCGAAATCCTTTTGGCCCAAGCCCAGCGTTTCACCGGCCCACAGTTGGCTTACCTGGCAGAGACCGTCAACAGCCGCATCTCTTCGCTGCGTGGCGCTACTTCGCCGCGCCTGCTTCTGGAGATCCTGTGTGCTCACCTCTTGGTTGGCTCTGCGCCTGCAGCAGCCGCCGCGGGCCAGACTGCTGCGCTGCCACAGGGCATGCCCGCTGGCTCACCGCAAGGCGCTTCCGATGGAACGCCTGCTGCCGGCCACGCAAATACCGCAGTTTCCAACCAACCTGCACCCGCTACTGCCCAAGCTCAAGACCCTGCAGCCGCGGCGGCTGCCATCATCGCTGCTCGCCGTAACCGTCAAGCTCAACAGCAGGCACAACAGCAACAGGCCCAGGCGCCGCAGGCTCAGCCGGAGCAATCGGCATCTGCACAGCAGCCGCAGCAGTCCGAGGAACAGCCAGCTGAGCGCGCCGAACAGGCGCCTCAGCAGCGAACCGAGACTCAACCTGTACAGGAGTCTGCTCAGGAACCAGCCAAGGAACCGGCACAGCGGTCTGCTCAGGAACCAGCGCAGGAACATGCAGTTGATGTCGCGGAGCAAGTGCGTTCGCAGTGGTCGAACCTTCGCGCGGCCGTGGGACGTCGCAACAAGGTTGCAGAGATCATGCTCGCTGAGGCGCGCGTGCTTGGCTTCCGTGATGACACATTGATTTTGGGACACACCACTGGTGCCCTTGCGGAGCGAATCAATTCGCCGTCCAACAACGATGTAATCGTGGCAGTTCTTAAGGAAGAGCTGCGCCGTGACATCAAGGTCAACTGCATTATCGGCACCAACCCGAAGGCAGCAGGCTTTAGCGAAAGCACTCCGCGGCAGCAGCCAACGTGGAACCCAAACCAGCAACAGCGCGAGTCCGCTGAGTCAGAACAGGAGTCTGAGAGGCCTAGCCCGCAGACTGAACCCGAGCAGCAATCGGAGCAGTCTGCCAGCGCATCTGCGTCTGCATCTGATGATCCGTGGGGAGCACCGCGACCTATCGGCACGCAGAACAACGAGCCTGCTCGCGAAGAGAGCCCCGGGCCAGTGACACCGGCTGCGGCATCGGCGGCTGCGGCGGCCGCCACAGCGGCGGCAAGCGCGCATCAACCTGCACCGCAAGCTACTCCGCCTGCGCAGGTGCAGGCCCCGCGTCAGCAAGCAGCGAAGCCGGCACAGCAGTCATCCCAGCAGGGTGGTGACTGGCGTTCGCGAATTGCGCAGGCTTCACAGGTGGCACAGAAGCGTGACGAGGAATTCAACAAGATTCCGCAGTTCGGCAACGGTGTACCGCTGCCGCCCGAACCAGCGCCGGAAGACGATTTTGAGGCACCACCAGAGGAGTACTATCCAGCTGACCCGCAGCCCAGCCAACCGGGGCTGGGGCAGCAGAACCAGGAGATGGGGGCGTCGGCAAGCACTGCGCAACCACCGCAACAGGCCTACTCCCGCGATGAACAAGAACGCGAAATGATGGAGGAAGCCCAAAACGCCGGCGAGATGGACCACCGCAGCTCCACGGAAGTTGCGATGGAACTGCTCACCAAGGAGCTAGGTGCACGGCGCTTGTAGTTAAGCGTCTGTACACTTGACGGGTAGCGAAAATCTTAAAGAAATTTACGTTGAAAGGACTTTCCATGACTGACCCAATGTCCCAGGCAAATGACATGAACGACCTGCTCGCACAGGCTGCCCGCGTGCAGGCTGAGCTGCAGAAGGCACAGGAAGAAATCCTGGCCGCACACGTTGAAGGCACCGCAGGCAACGGCCTGGTTAAGGTTGTCATGACCGGCGGCGCAGAGCTCGTCGACCTCCAGATCGATAAGTCCGTTGTGGACCCTGAGGACGTTGACACCCTCCAGGACCTCGTCATCGGCGCTTTCAAGGAAGCACACGCTGCCGCTGGCAAGCTGGCTCAGGAAAAGATTGGCCCGCTGTCCCAGGGCATGGGCCAGTCCCAGCAGGGCTACGATGGACCTTCCTTCCAGGATGTCTTCGGCGGCAACCAGTAGTCGCGCGTTAAACTAAAAGGCCGTTATTCCCCGCAGTGGGGGAAGCGGCCTTTTTGCATTTCATAGATAGGGAGAATCGTGTTCGAAGGACCTCTGCAGGATCTCATCGACGAGTTTTCGCGCCTTCCGGGTGTCGGGCCGAAGTCGGCGCAGCGTATCGCTTTTCACGTGCTGCACATGGATCCGGAGGACGTCGACCGCCTGCAAAACGCGCTCGGCGCGGTACGTGATGGCGTGACTTTCTGCCGTATCTGTTGCAACATCTCGCGCGAAGAAGTCTGCCGAATCTGCGTGAACTCGCAGCGCGATGCATCCACTATTTGTGTTGTAGAAGAGCCTAAGGACATCCAGGTCATCGAGCGCACCGGTGAGTATGAGGGGCGCTACCACGTTCTAGGCGGCGCTTTGGACCCGCTGGCGAACGTGGGCCCGAAGGACCTCAACATCTCCGTGCTCTTGCAGCGCATCGGTGGCGTGTTGCCTGACCGCGAGCTGGCGGATTCCACCCCGGACGCGCCGTTGTATGACACGACGCCGGAGATCAAAGAGGTTATCCTCGCAACCGATCCGAATACGGAAGGCGAGGCTACCGCGGCCTACCTGGTGAGGTTGTTGCGTGACTTCCCGGATCTGAAGATCACCCGCCTCGCATCAGGCATGCCGCTGGGCGGCGACCTTGAGTTCGTGGATGAACTGACACTGTCCCGCGCGCTGTCGGGTCGTTTGACGGTGTAGCTGTCTTAGCAGCCGCCCTAATTGCCGGATTGTGGCGCCAAGTTGCGCGAAAATGGCGACGATTTGGCATTTAGGGCGGCTAAGGCAAGCCGGGCTAAGGCAAGCCGCGAGCGTCAGCTGAGCGCCCCGCAGTTGCGTGTCTAGAGCTGCGAGCGCGGCGGCTTTGATGCGTTGAGGCGCTCGGTGCGCAGCTTGTCCACGGCCGGGATGTCGAGCGGTTCTAGGTCTGTGAGCGCAACGCCCATGGCCTTGGCCAGCAGGAGGTCAGCCAGCTGCGGGTTGCGCGCCAGTGCCGGGCCGTGCATGTAGGTGGCGATGACGCTTCCCTGGACGGCGCCTTCGGCAATGCGCTGCTCGGCGGCGTCGGAAAGATCGGCGGTGGCTGCGGTATCGGCGTTGCCCTGGCCGCGAATGAGCTTGCCCAGCGGCTGTGCGGCGGGGCCCAAGATGGTGGCGCCCATGTGGTTCTCGAAGCCGGTGAGGGTTTCGGTCAGCTCCGCGGTGATACCAGCGCCGGTCGGCTGAGAGGAGACCTCGCCGATGGCACGCTCAGCCATGGAGGCCGTGGTGGCGTCGATGAGACCGACACCGTCAATAATCTGGCCAGAGGCACGGAAGGACTCGCCTAAAACCTGCAGGCCAGCACAAATTGAAAGGATCGGGCGGCCAGCCTCAGCCGCGCGGGTCAGGCCGCCGTCTTTGATGAGGTGCTCCGCCGCGAGAATCTGCGCGGTGTCCTCACCACCGCCGAGTGTGTAGACGTCGAGGGAGTCAGGGACTGCCTCGCCTAGCTTGATCGGAACGATCTCAGCCGAAAGACCGCGCATGCGGGCGCGCTGGCGCAGGACAAGGGCGTTACCGTCGTCGCCGTAGGTGCCAAGCACGTCGGGCAGAATGAGGCCGATTTGCAACTGCGTCTTAGCCATTGGCGTTCTCCTTTACTTTGCGCTCAAGCGCCTTCTTCAAATCACGGAAAGCGGTGTAGTTAGCCAGCACCTCGATGCGGCCCGGTGGGCAGGACTCGATGGCTTTGACTGGATCCGGGATGAGCTCGTGAGAGATATCGGCGTAGACCAAGCGCACAGCAAGGTCGGTGCCGCGCTCGCCGGCGGCCTTGACCGCGAGGTTTTCAAAGTCCTCGAAGCGTACGTCCCACAGCCAGGACATATCGATGCCGTCTGCCACGTGGCCGTTGGTGGCAATGACTAGGCCGTCGGCAGAGCGATCCACCATGGACAGGGCCTCCTGCCAGCCGGCTGGGTTTTTAGCCAGCAGCAGGCGAATTTCACGGTCACCCAAGGTGATGGTGGAGTAACGGCCGGCCACGTCGTTGACGGATTCGGTGGCGGCGATGGCCTTGGCCTCGTCCACGCCGAAGCCTTCCACTGCGGCGGCGATGGCCTGGGCGGCATTGCCACGGTTGGCGCGTCCAGGCAGGGAGAGGCTCAGCTCCTTGTCACCCTGCGGAGTGTGCAAACCATCTTGGTCTACGCGCCAGGTTGGGGTGGGGCGGCGGAACTCGCGGCCGTCGGGAAGCGGCTTGACCGCACGCCAATCATCCTCATCACGCACGATGTGGCCGCCGGTGCGTGGGCACGTCACGGACTCGCCGAGCCATCCAGCGCCGGCGGAGACCCAGATGACGTTCTTGGCGTCGTAGGCCACGGAAGTCATGAGGACATCGTCGCAGTTGGCGATGACCAGCATGTCTGGGTGGGCTTCGACGGCGCCGCGCAGAGCGCGCTCGATCTTATTGATCTCACCGACGCGGTCGAGCTGGTCACGGGAGAGGTTCAGCAGCACCAGCGCCTGCGGATTCAGGTTGTCTGCCACGTGCGGAACGTGCAGCTCGTCTACCTCCAACACGAGGTGGGAGGCGTCTTTGCCCGCCATGAGCGCGGAGATGATGCCAGCATCCATGTTGTCGCCGCCGTCATTGGTAGCGACTTTGTGCTCGCTGCGTACAGCGGCGGCCAGCATGCGGGTGGTGGTGGACTTGCCGTTGGTGCCGGTAACCAGCACCGCAGGGCGGCCACCGCCGAGGTTAGCCATGATCTGTGGATCAATCGCGCCAGCGATAAGGCCACCGATCATTCCGCCGGCGCCTCGTCCGGTTGCGCGGGAGGCGGTGGTGGCCAGCTTGGCAGCGGTCGTGGCGGCGTTGGTACGCAATGAACGCAACGTGCCGGAAAGGTTAAAACTCATGCCCCTAGGGTAGTCGCGTCAGCCCGCGGGGCGGGGACTTGCGCGCCTAGTTTTGGCCGGAGTTTTTATTCTTGGCAGACCCATTTGCCCCGGAGCTGTTCTTTCCGGAGCTGGTTTGGCCCTTGTTGCCCTGCGAGTTTCCGCCCTTGGGCTTGCCACCACGCCGGCCACGGCCACCGCGGCCGCCACGGCGCCGCCGCCGTTTGTTGCCACCCGAGTTCCCAGAGCCGGATTTCTCCTCGTTCTTCGGATTGCCGCCGGGCTTGGCGTTGGAAGAATTGGGATTTTCGTTTGTTTGCTGACTATTGTTCTTCTGCTGGTTGCGGCCGGAGGATTTGCCCGAGCCCGACTTACGGCGCGAGCGCCGCCTATTAGCGCTGCCGGAGCGGCGATTATTGCTGTTCGGCACGTGTGCCTGACCGCGATTATCGGAATCCTTCTCTGGCTCCGGCTCGATTGCTTCTTGGATGCGCTCGAGCGCTGCAAGGAAAGCAGTGTCAGACATCAGCGGGATGCCCTTGCGGTGGGCGTGCATGGGCTTGCCCACGAAATCGGTGGTGATGTTGCAAACCACCAGCGAGGATTCGCGCGTGAGCTTTTCCGAATAGTTGAGCTCTTCACGTGCGATAGCCGCGATGATGGTGTCTGGATCTTCCATGATCTCTGGCGCGACCACGATCTCCATGCCGCGGTGCAGCTCCTTGCCAGGAACATATTTGCCCGGATTGTGGTGCTGACGTGGGGATTCTGCGGCGTCGACACGCACGTGCGAGCGCTGCAAACCAAAGCGATCCGCGCGCAGCTCATCTGGCGCGTATGCACTACGCGTGCCGGTTGCTTGATGCTGATAGAGGCGGTACAGCAGCTGGGTTTGCTCGCGGGAGGTGGCGGCCTCGCTGCGTTGGGCACGTTCAACGGTTGCGGTGGGTGGAGCTACATCAAGGCCGCTGCGCTTGGCGACGGCCGCGAGGCGGACATCGTTATCCCACACCCCCTGGCGGCGGGCAGTGGCCAAAGTATCGACGATGCTGACCGGGGTAGGAACGTGGCCGACCTTCTGGCGGCGGCGCCTGCCCTTATTACGGTTGCGGTTTCGCGAGCGATTCTGGCGCGCGGCGGCCATCATGGCGCGACGCGCCTCGGAGACAATGAAACCCCAGGTAAATGGGGTATCGTGCACGATCAAGGTGCGGCCGTCAATTAGCCGATCAAGTGGCTTGAGCAGCCGCGAGAAAGACTGGCCTTCTGTTACTTCCTCAATGCTAAGCCCATGCAGGTGCCGTGGGCCCGGGTTGGTACCAGGGTTGATGACGGCGTGGAATTCTTGGCCTACCTCGTTCTTTTCGTTATAAGTCAGGGCATCGATGGCAACGAGGCGCCCAGTAGAAGGATGAATGCCGGTGGTCTGCACCGTGAGTGCGACGAAAGGGTAGGCGGCAACGGCCTCGGCCTGCGCTATTTCTTGCGCGCTTGGCTGCTTGCTTTCTTTGTCGGTACTAGCCCGGCCGGGATTGTGCGGGCGGCCAGCAGCCAGCGCGGCCGGTGAAGGCGCGGGGGCTGAATCGGGGCCGGGGGTGGTGCTCATTGTTTTAAGTGTAGTACCCCGGCTGGACACGTTGGCTCAACGGGCGAGCGTGTGACCTAGCCGCGGATGATGATGGTTCCTGGCGTGATGGGCTTCCGGGTCGTTGTCGTTGGGGAGGCCGGACGCGTGGTCGAGTTAGGAGTCGTGGACTCCTCGGTAGTGCATGCTTCCGTAGTTTCGGTGGTGCTTGCTTCCTTAGTTGGGGTAGGAGAGGAGGAAGTCGAGCTCGGCTCCGATGTCGTCGGCGTGGTGGAGGTTGCCGGTGATTTCGGGATGGTTGTATCCGTGCGGGTAGGAGAAGGTACAGTTCGCGTTGGCTCGGTTGTACTACGCGGTTGGGTAGAAGGTTCCGTCGTTGGGGTGGCCGGCGGAAGCGTCGGGACCGGCAGTGGCGCTGGAAGGTTCTGGTCGTCACCAGAAGTATGGCGCGGCGACGTTGGGCGGGAAGGACCGCGTGGGTTTTCCTTGTTGCCCTCGAGCGTGGTCTGCGCATCTGGCGCAGCGAGGACGTGTTCGGCGGAATCCCGGGAGCTTTCGTCTGTGTTGGGTTCTGCGGTGGGTTCGACGGCGTCGGAAGTCTGCTTCCGTGTAGCTACAGCACTGCGGTCTTTGGTGCCTTCGCGGGAATCCTCGCGAGACGTGGTGCGTGAGCCAGGCTCTGCCGTGGCTTTTTGGGCGCTGGAAGTGCCGAAAATGTCCCGGTAGGGCGAAAGACCGCGTGGGAAGACTGAGTCCTCATAGGAGCGGCTTTGTGCTTCGGTAGCTTCTTCGCGAGCCTGCTCATCCACGGAAAAGATGGAGGCCGCGAGGTTTGCGCCACCGCCGACGATGATCGCTGCGCTGGCAGCGGCCACGAGTTTTAGTCCGGCACTGCCGCCGACGAGAGGCATGGAGGAGGTCTGCGAAGACATCAGCGCCAGCGACGCCAGCGACAACGGCACGCTTGTCATCAGACTGCTCATCGGCATAAACGACAAGGCGAGGCTTGCCCTCATCCATGCAGTAATAGGCGCGTGCTACGGCGAGCAGGCCACTGTTTTGGTAGCTCGAAACGGTATCGGCCAAACGGTGGGCGTCATCATGGCTAAGCGAGGCGATCTGCACACCATCGACCGCCACGTTGACGCTGCGGCGGCCAAAGAAACGGCGCGCATGCAGGGTGACCAAGAAGTGCTCGGCGGATTCCGGGAAGACGTCCATCTTGGACTGGAACTGAGTGATTGCCGCAGCCGTAGTGCCAGGCAGCATGGCCCAGCGCTCTGCCGGCGGGTTATTGACCGGAACACACAGGCCAGGGGCCGGTAGCTCGACATCGAAAGAAGGCCATTCCTCGCCATCAAACTCCACCATGGTTACGCGTGCGGTAACCAGAGGACGCAAACCTGCATCGATGATCCAATCAAGCTCGGTATAAGCCGCAGCTTCTTCCCGTTCGAGGTAGCCGATGGTGGTGTCTTCGTAGCGGACACGGAAGCCTTCGTCAGAAGAGCCCGTGAGGTTGACCTCCACTGCAGGCTGTTCAGAACCAGATTCTTCCATTAGCTCGACGAGGAAATCTGGGCTTACTTCTTGGATGGGAATTTGATTTACATCGCCAAAACCATGGTTAGGGACCATGTAGTTTGTCGATTTCATCTGTATTCGCTTTCGTAGGGTGCGGGGAAGAAGTTTGGGAGTAGGGATGCGAGCTATAAGGAGACAGACTTAGAGGGTCTGCTGCGCCTAGAGCGCGCTAACCCTCTAAAAGAAACTAAATCCACCCTACCGACTCGTAGCTTTGAACTCAAACGTATAAGCGGCATTTGAGCAGGTCGAAAGGTTGCCGTGCGCTGACTGAGTTGGGCAATGAGCGTGCAATTAAAGGGCAATCAACACTGCGATCAAAACGGCGATGCAAACAATCACGAGGGCGAAGATGAGCCAGCTCTTATTGTTCTTCTTTGTCGGGGTGGAATCCGCTGTGGCCTTTTGCGGGAGCCGGTCGATACGGGACAAGTCTTCATCGGTGATGGCCTTGAAACTGGCGGTCTCAAAAGTGGCCGCAGCAGAGCTTGCGCTACGGGTGTTTTCCGCCAGTAGGCGTTCCTGGCCGGAGCCGTCGCGGGTTTCCTGTTCTATCTGCTTGCCAGCATAAATGTTGAGCACTCGTCCGCCTTGGCGAGGGAAGTGGTAGGCATGGGCGAGCGTGCTTAGCCCCTGCTTGGCATGCTGGACGAGCAGGTCCGGAAGATAGTCCGGGTAGCTATCCAGCGTGCCGATGAATTGTGGGCCAAGATAAGCGCTGATGCGCTGCGGATCGGATTCGGCCGCGCGCAAGGTAACCAGCAGATGGATTCGCCCAAACTGCGGAATGTCGACCTCGTCTGGGATAACCGTGATGCTTATCGCTGGGGCAAAAGAAAGCAGCGCCCACGGGCTGGACGGCGGATTATTCGCGGGCAGGCACAGGCCCGGACGCGGCAGCAACACCGTGGGCTGGGGGCTTTGGCGAAGCGTTACTGCTGGAGTCAGCTGGGCGTCGAAAAGCAGCTCTATCTCTGGGTACTCAGCCGCATCCTGAGGCGCAATCAGACCTACGACGCCGGCGGCGGTCGCCACCTGCCAGGTGCCGTCGGGCTGCCTGGACAAAGTGGCGTTGACCTCTCGCTGTTTTGCTTCCGCAGAAGGCGAATTCTGGGATGCCGATGCGGGGTGCACGGGCAATTCCTGCACCGCGCCGAGCCCCAAGTGGGGGATGGGATAGAGCGATAAAGTCATGCCTCGACTTCTACCACCTTTAGCCCAGCGCGCGGTTGACCGCCGAATTGATGGCGAAAATCGAAGCACGCGTGGTGGAGCCGGCAATGCCAGCGCCCCACACTTTGGTGCCGTTGACGTCGGCGGCAATGTAGCAGGCAGCTTCGGCGTCGTCGCCAGCGCTACGCGATTGCTGTGCGTACTCGATTACCTCGAAATCAATTCCCAACGCTTCGAGGGCATTGGCGTAGGCCGCAATCGGACCGTTGCCGTGGCCGGAAACCACAGACTCCGCCTCGTTGTAGATGACTGTCGCGGTGACCTTGGCTTCGGCGTCGTCGCCTACCGCGTTATCGATCTGGAAGTTCTTGTGCGCAAGCGGCGCCTCGCGGTCTAGGAACTCGGTGGCGAAGATATCCCACATGCCCTTGGAACCGACCTCGCCGCCTTCGGCATCCGTGACTTCTTGGACCACGGCGGAAAATTCTGCCTGCATCGCGCGCGGCATATGAATGCCGTGATCGGTCTTCATGATGTAGGCAACGCCGCCCTTGCCAGACTGGGAGTTCACGCGGATAACTGCCTCGTAGTCGCGCCCCACGTCCTTCGGATCGATTGGCAGGTAAGGCACCTCCCATTCGGTCTCGCGCAGCTCTTCCCACGAGACGTCCGTGTTGATGGCGCCGGGGCGTACCTCGTTGGCCAGGGCGTCGAGGCCCTTGTTGATGGCGTCCTGGTGGGAACCGGAAAAAGCGGTAAAGACCAGCTCGCCGCCGTAGGGGTGGCGCTCAGGAACGCGCAGCTGATTGCAGTACTCCACGGTATCGCGGATAGTGGGCAGGTCGCTGAAATCAATTTGTGGATCGACGCCTTGGGTGAGCATGTTCAGGCCCAGCGCCACCAGATCCACATTGCCGGTGCGCTCGCCGTTGCCGAACAGGCAGCCCTCGATGCGGTCCGCGCCCGCCAGATAACCCAGCTCGGCAGCCGCGATGCCGGCACCGCGGGCGTTGTGTGGGTGCAGCGACAGGATGATGCTTTCTCGCTTGGCCAGGTTGCGGTGCATCCATTCGATGGAATCCGCGTAGACGTTCGGCGTAATCATCTCCACCGTGGAAGGCAGGTTGATGATCATTGGGTGCTCGGGCGTGGGCTCCATGATTTCAACCACGGCGTCGCATACCTCTCGGGCAAATTCTAGCTCCGTGCCGGTGAAAGACTCCGGGGAGTATTGCCAGCGCCAGTTCGTGTCGGGGTAGTCCTGGGCTACTTCTTTGATGAGCGCTGCGGCGTCGCAAGCCAGCTTCTTGATCGCAGGGCGGTCTTTGCGGAAGACCACGCGGCGCTGCAGCTTCGAGGTGGAATTGTAGAAGTGCACGATGACGTTCTTGGCGCCCGCGCAGGCCTCAAAGGTGCGCCGGATTAAGTGCTCGCGTGCTTGCACCAGGACCTGGATGGTGACGTCTTCAGGGATCTTGTTCTGCTCGATGATCTCGCGCACGAAGTTGAAGTCGGTCTGAGATGCGGAAGGAAAACCTACCTCGATTTCCTTGTACCCCATCTTGACCAGCAGGTCGAACATGCGGTGCTTGCGCTGCGGGCTCATGGGGTCGATCAGCGCTTGGTTGCCATCGCGCAGATCGACCGCGCACCACTGTGGAGCGCAAGTGATTTTCTTATCCGGCCAGGTGCGGTCCGGCAGCTGAATGTCTTCTACTTCTTGGGCAAAGCTGCGGTAACGGTGGGTGGGCATTGCGGAACCGCGCTGCTTATTCCAGGCGGGCTGGTTCTTGCCAAAGTCGCCGTTAGGGGTAGTGATTTCGCGTGGGGCGGTGATAAAGAATCGTTGGGAGCCATGATTTGTCCTTGCTGCTTCGTTAAGGAAGCGGATAAAGAGGTACCGTTTAGCCAGCAGCGGCGGGGGTGGGAAGGCGCAGTTTGGATGCGCATCGTGAAAACCCGCGACGGGGGCGCTGGCCGGTGGGTTTGAAAGGCCTAAATCCCGCCGCGGCAAATAAGGAGGAGGCTCTGCCGCATAGTCATGTGAATCACACTAGCGCGCTTCTCACGATGTGGCAAGAGTTCTCACATATTGGGATCTCCTTTTGTTGGGGTGGGAGAATTCCACGTAAATCGAGGTGGGGTCTGAAGCATGCCGATAACATTGCATAACGTGCACGAAGTCAAGAATGCGGCCGGCGCAGAAGTAGCGCATAGCGCGGCCCCTCGTCTCGGTAGGCAGGATTGGATTGCCGCGAGTCTAATTGCTGTGCTGGGCAACCTCCTGCGGATTGGGGTGCTCGCCATTTTTGCGCAGGCTAACGAAGATAACTTAGGCGGCCTGCTGACCAAATGGGACGCGAAATACTACACGGAGATTGCCCGTGCTGGTTACTTCGGTGCTGACGTTGCCGCAGATGGAAACGTCAATGAAGTAACGATGGCCTTCTTCCCGGGCTTTCCGCTCGTTATCAAGGTGGGCAGCTTCTTTGTTGCGAATGAAGCTGCCGTCGCGATTGTTTTCAATTTCTTTTTCACTTTCCTCATGGCTGTGGGCGTCATGGCCATCGCGCAGCGCATGGGGGCCGGTTTTAAGGCCCGCGCGGTTGCCGCCATCGCCGTGAGCAGCGCTCCGATGTCCATCGTGTTTGCCATGCCTTATACCGAGGCGCTCTTCGGCGCGCTGGTGATGTGGATGCTCGTTGCCTTGCTGGATGAAAAGTGGTGGCTGGCCGGCCTTTTTGGCTTTGCGCTTTCCGCCGTGCGGCTGACTTCAATCGACGTCCTCGTGGTCTTTGCCCTCATCGTATTGTGCAAGGCCGTCCGCGAGTGGAAGGCCTGGTTGAGCCTTATCTTCGCCGCGATTCCCCTGTTTGGTTATCTGACGTGGGCGAATAGCTATCTCGGGCAGGCAGGAGGCTACTTTGGCATCCAAGAAAAACACTGGAACTCCCATTTCGATTTCGGTGCGGCAACGCTCAAGTGGATATGGTCCACGCTTTTGAACTCTGACAACGTGGGCTATCTGCTTTCCGCGCTCGTAATCGTCGGCGCGCCCATCCTGTTGCTCTTGGGTTGGCGGCGCTTGCCAGCGCCGGTTTGGCTTTTCGCCGCCGCGCTCATAGCGAATGTGTTGTTCTCTGATGGCATCATGCATTCGCGCCCACGCCTGCTTTTGCCCGCGGCGGTCTTGTTTATTCCATGGGCAATCAAGCTGGCTGATTCCGCGAGCACCCGCAGCACCGCAGCGCTATGCGGCGCCTATGTTCTCTTCGGTGCGTGGTTTTCGGCGCACATGCTTGCCGTATTCGAGTGGGCTATTTAGCTTTGGATCTGCCGCGTGGAGGAGCCCACTGGGCGGCGCGACAAGATGACCGTGCCTAGGATCATCACGGCTAGAGCTAAGGACATGAGCGTCCAGCCCGCCAGCGAATCAACCTGGAATTGCTCGCCCAAGACCACGTAGCCCAAGCCAAAAGCAACGATGGGCTCCATGATGGTCATAGCTGGCAGGGATTGCTTTAGCGCACCGGCGTGGAAAGAATATTGCTGGAGCACGGTTCCGCCGCCGGCGAGGGCGATTAAGCCCCAAAACTGCCAGGACACCAGGAGCTGGCCAAGGCCCTCGTGGGAGAAGATATCCACCACAGACTTAGATAGCAGCGCCACATAGCCGTAGAGGATGCCGCAGGAAGTTCCCAAGGCCAAGGCGCGCCGAGCGGGGAAGCGCCACGCTAGGACGCCGAGCAGCGCCAAGCCCAGTGCGCCGCACAGCAGCGGCGGCCACCATTGCGAAAGGGAGGGGCGCGGATCGCCGGCAACGGGGCGGCCGTAGACCACCAAGATGCCCACTGCGATGGTCAGCGCGCTGCACCAGAAGATTTCATGAAAAGACAGCGGCCGCTTGGAGTACCAGGCAGAAAGCGGCAAGGTGAACATCAGCGAGAGCACCAAGATGGGCTGAACTACCAGCAGGGTGCCAAAGCCTAGGGCGACAATCTGCAGGCCATAAGCCACAATGGCGGCAAGTGTGCCGACCCACCACACGGGATTGCGCATCGCGGTGCGCATGACCGAGCCGGAGGCTTCAAGTGCGATCCGGTGACGGACTACCGTGCCCCAGGCCACGGTGAGCGCGGAGGCGAGGGCAAAGAAAACCGCCAAGAGATTGCTGAACACCCCCACCACCGTAGTAGGTAGTCGCCCTTTTTAACGAATACTGCTCACGGGTGAAAATAAATGTTCCTAAGTCGTTA
Source organism: Corynebacterium sp. HMSC071F07 (assembly GCF_001810285.1). Classification (NCBI taxonomy): domain Bacteria; kingdom Bacillati; phylum Actinomycetota; class Actinomycetes; order Mycobacteriales; family Corynebacteriaceae; genus Corynebacterium; species Corynebacterium sp. HMSC071F07. The sequence goes on along the minus strand of NZ_KV800694.1, from coordinate 10,158 downwards.
AGTTTGCCTCTTTTGGTGCGGTGAATAAAAACACTTTGATCCCCTTCACATATTGTGAAAGGAAGTACCTCGTCGGGGTAGCATGGACAACTGACTAATGCACGACAGGTATAGCGGGGCTTATCGGCCCTGTGGCTATAGACTGTCGCGGGAAACGCACAGTGAAAGGTGGATATCCCAACGTGGCCTTAATCGTTCAAAAATACGGAGGTTCCTCCCTCGAAACCGCGGATCGCATCCGCGCCGTCGCCGAGCGCATTGTGGCTACCAAGAAGGCGGGCAACGACGTGGTTGTTGTCTGCTCCGCCATGGGGGACACCACTGATGAACTCCTCGACCTTGCTGCCCAGGTCAACCCAGTGCCGCCGCAGCGTGAAATGGACATGCTGCTTACCGCCGGCGAGCGCATTTCTAACTCCCTGGTTGCCATGGCGGTCGAGTCCTTCGGCGCCGAGGCGCAGTCTTTCACTGGCTCTCAGGCCGGCGTGCTTACCACGGAGCGCCACGGCAACGCGCGCATCGTGGACGTCACGCCGGGCCGCATCACCGAGGCCCTGGGCCAAGGCAAGATCTGCATCGTCGCTGGTTTCCAGGGTGTTAATAAGGAAAGCCGCGACGTCACCACCTTGGGCCGCGGCGGTTCCGACACCACTGCGGTAGCCCTGGCCGCTGCGCTGCACGCCGATGTTTGCGAGATCTATTCCGACGTCGACGGTGTCTACACCGCGGACCCACGCATCGTGCCGAACGCGCAGAAGCTCGAGAAGCTTTCCTTCGAGGAGATGCTGGAGATGGCAGCCGTCGGCTGCAAGATTCTGGTTCTGCGTAGTGTGGAATACGCCCGCGCATTCGATCTGCCCCTGCGAGTTCGCTCGTCTTATTCAAACGACCCCGGCACTCTGGTGGCCGGTTCAATGGAGGATATCCCTGTGGAAGAAGCAGTACTGACTGGTATCGCGACCGATACCTCTGAAGCAAAGGTCACCGTTCTGGGCATTCCGGATCGTCCAGGGGAGGCCGCCAAGATCTTCCGCGCCATCGCGGAGGCGGAGATCAACATCGATATGGTCCTGCAAAACGTCTCCTCCTTGGAATCCGGAACCACCGACATCACCTTTACCTGCCCGCGTGCGGATGGCCCGCGTGCCATGGAGATTTTGACCAAGCTCAAGAATGAGGGCCACTGGGCAAACGTGCTTTACGACGACCAGGTGGGCAAGGTTTCCTTGGTCGGTGCCGGAATGAAGTCGCACCCAGGGGTTACCGCAGACTTCACCGAGGCGCTTCGCGACGCCGAGGTAAACATGGAGCTCATCTCCACTTCTGAGATCCGCATCTCCGTGCTGGTGCGAGAGCTGGAACTGAACAAGGCGGCCATTGCGCTCCACGAGCGCTTCCAGCTCGGTGGCGAGGAAGAAGCTACCGTTTACGCTGGCACGGGCCGTTAATTTAGGAAGAAGGAATTTTTCATGACCACCGTTGCAGTTGTTGGTGCTACCGGCCAGGTGGGACGCGTCATGCGTTCCATCTTGGAGGAGCGGAGTTTCCCAGCTGACAAGGTTCGTTTCTTTGCCTCGCCGCGTTCTGCTGGCCAGGAACTGGTGTTCCGTGGCGAGAAGGTTGTGGTTGAGGATCTCTCGCAGGTAACCGAGGAGTCCGTCGCTGACGTCGACATTGCTTTGTTCTCTGCCGGCGGCGCTACTTCGCTCGATTGGGCCCCGGTCTTTGCCGCTGCAGGCGCGACCGTGGTGGATAATTCCTCCGCATACCGCAAGGATCCCGAAGTTCCGCTCATTGTCTCTGAGGTAAACCCTGAGCAGGCGAAGAACCTCCCGAAGGGCATCATTGCTAACCCGAATTGCACCACCATGGCCGCAATGCCGGTTCTTAAGGTCTTGCACGATGCTGCCGGTCTGAACCGTTTGCACGTGTCTTCTTATCAGGCAGTTTCTGGCTCTGGCTTGGCTGGTGTTGAGGCCTTGACCAAGCAGGCCGCCGAGATCGGAGATCGCAACGTAGAGCTCGTCCATGATGGCTCCGTTCTCGAGGTCTCTGAGGAAGAGCTTGGCCCATACGTTGCTCCGATTGCTTTCAACGCGCTGCCTTTTGCTGGCAAGTTGGTTGACGATGGCTCCGAGGAAACCGATGAGGAGCAGAAGTTGCGCAACGAGTCGCGCAAGATCCTGGGTATTCCTGAGCTTAAGGTTGCTGGCACCTGCGTGCGGATTCCGGTATTCACCGGCCACCCCCTGACCATCCACGCGGAGTTCGACAAGGCAATCACCCCAGACGAGGCACGCCGCCTGCTTGGCGACGCCCCCGGTGTCAAGCTCGTCGACGTTCCGACCCCGCTTGCTGCCGCAGGCGTGGACGAGGCCTTGGTGGGCCGCATCCGTCAGGATCAGTCAGTTGATGACAACAAGGGCCTCGTGCTGGTTGTCTCCGGCGATAATCTGCGCAAGGGCGCAGCTTTGAACACGATTCAGATTGCTGAGTTGTTGGTCTAGCGCGCGGACCTAAAACAAAGCCATAAAGCGCAGAAAGGAGCTTGTACATCCAATAAAAGGACGTACGAGCTCCTTTTTAGTTATTTACTTCGGATTCCTACTTTGGTACTTCCGGCTTGGTGTGCTCCACGAAGACCACGGAAGGATCTGGGTCCTCGCGGTCATACTCGAGTTCTTGGTCTGCTTCGAGATCTTCGTGGATTTCTTCTTCGACGGCATCGACAAACTCCGCAGTTTCCATGTTGGAGGCCGTGGCCAAGGTGCGCAGTTCCTTCTCATTCTTCTTGGTAAAGTGCTCACGCGGATCAAGGCGACGCTGCACCAGCGTACGAGCACGCATACGGCGGCCTGATTCCTTTACCATCTTGCCGCGATTCTTAACCCAGCCAAAGAGCATGATAGCGATGACCACCAAGCCGCCATAGCCGAGAATTGGATAAATCAGTCCGACGAGGTCCTTGAAATCAGCGAAGGACAACGCAAAGCCAAAGAGGCAGGTAATGAGGTAAACGGGGTAAAAGCGCTTCTCATGGCCGCGCGTCAGGCGTTTAGCCAGCGCGTAGAACATGCCCACTGCGGTGTTGAAGATCATGCCGTAAATGACAAAAGTCATTCCGTAACCCAGCGCCGGGTGGATGGTGTTGATCAACGCTAGGACAGGCATTGCCTGGCCATTTACCTGCGGCGCGGCAAAGAATAGGGCGCAGACCAGCAACGCCAGCATGAACAGGAAAATAGCGCCACCAATAACACCGCCTAGGCCGACGGTCTTGTTATCTAAGAAGTTTCCGCCAATCACAATGGCCATGGAAACGGTGCAAATAGCGGTCAGGCCAGTGTAATTGAGGGAGGCGATCCAAGGATTAGCGATTGCCGGATCAACGTTGTGGATGGCGTAGTTGTTTGCTTCCTCAAAGGTCGCTTGGTTCGTCACCAAAGTGTAGATGGTGACGAAGCCGATGAAGAGGATGATAAAAGGCGTGATAAAGCCCAAGACAGCGGTGACTTTATCGACATCGAGAAGCCCCGTGATGAGCACCAGCACCAGCATGATCAAGGAGCCCACCCACGTTGGGAGGGAAGAAAATTGCTGGGCGAGGTTGGCGCCGCCGCCGGCGAACATGACAAAGCCCACCGCAAAAAGCGTGATGATGGTGGCCCAGTCGAGGATCTTCGAGGTGATAGGCGCGGTGATTTGGGAGTAAACAGCGGTATGCTCCGAAGCCTGGAAATAGGAACCAAGCTGTAGGAAAGCGATGCCTGCGACGACCATGAGGGCGGCGGCCAATACCATGCCCCACAATCCGAGCGTGCCGAAGGATACAAAATATTGCATGGCTTCCTGGCCGGAGGCAAAGCCAGCGCCGACCATAACGCCAATAAAGGCCATGGAGATGGCTACTGCGCGTTTAAACATAAGGTGTGGGAGAGTCTCGCTATCTCACACGCGCCGGAGGGTAAGTCCGCGCTCATCATTTTGCAGGCTGTGCAGTTTGTGTGCGAGGCGTTTGCTGCCATGGTGGCGCAAGACCGGTTCGACGTTCGATTTATCACGTGTGCGTTGTAAAGCATTAGGCGTATGAGCTGGGTTAGGCCAACTCATACGCCTTGGAAAGGTCTGCTTAAGCAGGAAGGGGAGAGCTTTGTATTAGTCTCGTGGAACTTCTGGCTTGGTGTGCTCGACGAAGACAACTGAAGGATCAGGATCTTCACGGTCGTACTCGAGTTCGTCATCTGCCTCGAGCTCCTCGTGGATTTCTTCGGCAACGGTGTCCTCAAACTCGTCGGTCTTCATATTGGAAGCGGCCGCGAGCTTTGCGAGCTCCTTCTGGTTCTTCTTGGTGAAGTGCTCGCGCGGGTCGAGCTTGCGCTGGACCAGGGTGCGAGCACGCACTCGACGTTTGCTTTCGGAAGTAATCTTGTCGCGTTTTATAACCCAGTTGAAGACCATAACGGCAATCATCAAAAGGCCAAGGTAGCCCAAGATTGGGTAGATGTTACTGACCAAAGACTTGAAACCGACGAAGGAAAGAATGAAACCGATGATGCAGGAAGCGGCATAGACTGGGTAGAAAAGCTTCGGCTTCTTACGGGTCAGGCGCTTGCCCAGCGCGTAGAACATGCCCACTGCGGTGTTAAAGACCATGCCGTAAATGACAATCGTCATCACATAGCCCAGAGACGGGTGAATGGTGTTGATGAGTTCTAGAACCGGCAGATCTTTTCCATGCACGGTCGGTGCCACCATGAATAGGGAGACCACGAGCAGTGTCAGCAGAAGCAGGTAGATAAAGCCGCCGATGAGGCCGCCGATGCCCACTGCACGATTGTCGAGGATGTTGCCGCCGATGACGATGGACATGGACACCGCGCACATGACGTTCAGGCCGGTGTAGTTCAGGGCGGCGAGCCACCAGCTGCTCAGCGGGGTGTCAACGCTATTCGTGGCGAATTCGTTGAGGTGGCTCCAATCGACGTCGGCGGTGACGATGGTATAGCCGGTGGCCAAGACGATAAAGATGATGATGAATGGAGTAATGGTGCCGATGACTGCGGTGACGCGGTCAACGTCGAGCAGGCCGACAAGCAGGACGAGCACCAACATCAGCGTTGCGCCTACCCAAATCTTTATATCTGGGAATTGCTGCGTGATGGTGGATCCGCCACCGGCGAACATCACGAAGCCGATGGAAAAGAGCGTGGCAATCGTGGACCAGTCCAAGATCTTGGAGGTAATTGGTCCGGAAATTTTGTCGTACACCGCCGTGTGCTCTGTGGCCTGGAAATAAGATCCCAGCTGCAAAATTGCAATGCCGGTGATGATCATCAACCCGGCAGCCAGCGCTACGCCCCAGAAACCAGTGGTTCCGAAGGCGACAAAGTACTGCATAGCTTCCTGGCCAGAGGCAAAGCCCGCGCCGACAACAACACCGATAAACGCCATGGAGATAGCCAATGCGCGTTTCATCATGAGGAGATTTCTCGCATTCTCACACGCGCCGGGCAAAAAGAAATGCGCGCATTTTTTGTAGCGCGCTGGCCCGGGTCGACCTTCGATTTGTCACGTGTGTTTTTAAGCCATGCTACTTTTCTTTAATGTCTTTCATCCAGAAAATTTTCTAAAAGTGCACAGAACTTTCGCGAAAACTTCTGGGTTCCGGCGCTAAAATCGCAGCTAATTGTACCGAAAGTGAAGCCTGATAAATAGTAGGTAACGATTCGCGCTAATGATTCCCGGCTAGGCTCCCGTACCTTCGATGAGGTCTTTGCGGGCGCGGGCAACGCGGGAACGAATCGTGCCGATGCGTACGCCAGCGATTTTGGCTGCTTCTTCGTAGGAATAGCCCAATACCTGAGTGAGGATGAGGGCTTCGCGGCGGTCTGCGGGCAGGGCGTCGATTAGCGTGCGGGCGTCGATCCAATCGCTCCACGCTCCGGAGTTCTCGGTCGAAGGCGTCTGTGCCGCTACGTCTTCATATTCCGTTGCGGCCTTGCGGGGACGCGCCATGTCGTGGCGAATGTTGTCCACCCATACGCGGCGCGCGAGAGAGAGCAGCCAGGTGCGAGCCGAAGAGCGCGCGGCGAAGCGGGGGAGTGCGCCAATAACTCTTAGGTACGTCTCTTGGGTGAGATCGTCTGCGATTTCCGCGCCGCCTAGGTGTGCGAGAAGACGCCACACATCATCCTGAGTGGACTTAATAAACTCCGTGAGAGCTGCGCGATCGCCGCGGCCGGCCTTGAGCGCAAGGTCAGTGACGCGGGCGTCGTCATGCTCGGAGTGGTGTTTCACCAAAATGAACTTACCAGGATGAACGCTAAATTAGATTTCCCTGCCAGAACTTATTAATTTGCTGATTTTTGTTGCGAGGGCCTATTAAACGGGGTAGGTTATCGCTTGTCCGTGATTGATAATCCACCCCAAATTATCAACAATTTTATTGACTAGTTCCCGCTAGTTTTCTTAGGAGGCTTTCCATGACTAACTCTGAAGCTGACAAGGTCCTCGACAAGGGTCAGCGCCCCGCGGGCGGCCCAAATACCACCAGCCCTTCCGGCCAGCCGGTTGCTACCGAGAATACCAGCATTACCGCAGGGCAGAACGGCCCAGTTGTTCTCAATGACATTCACCTGATTGAGAAGCTTGCGCACTTCAATCGCGAGCGCGTGCCAGAGCGCACCCCGCACGCAAAGGGTCATGGCGCCTTTGGCGAGCTGCACATCACCAACGATGTCTCGCGCTACACCAAGGCGAATCTCTTTCAACTAAACACTGTCACCCCAATGATGGGGCGTTTCTCCACCGTTGCTGGCGAGCAGGGATCTCCGGATACCTGGCGCGATGTGCACGGCTTCGCACTGCGTTTCTACACCGAGGACGGCAACTACGACATCGTCGGCAACAACACCCCGGTCTTCTTCCTACGTGACGGTATGAAGTTCCCTGACTTCATTCATTCCCAGAAGCGACTCGGCGTCAACGGCCTGCGTGACGCGGATATGCAGTGGGACTTCTGGACCCGCAACCCAGAGTCCACTCACCAGGTCACCTACTTGATGGGTGCCCGCGGTACACCGAAGACCACCCGCCACCAGAACGGCTACGGTTCCCACACCTTCCAGTGGGTCAACGAGGAAGGCGAGGCCTTCTGGGTGAAGTACCACTTCAAGTCTCGCCAGGGTGTTGAGAACTTCACTGATGCTGAGGCAGGCGAGATGGCCGGCAAGAACGCCGACTATCACCGCGAGGATCTCTACAACGCCATCGAAGAGGGCGACTACCCAATCTGGGACGTCAAGGTGCAGATCATGCCGCTTGCTGAAGCAGCTGAATACCGCTTCAACCCGTTTGACCTCACCAAGGTTTGGTCCAAGAAGGACTACCCATTGGTTGATGTCGGATACTTTGTGCTCAACCGCAACCCACGCAACTTCTTCGCGCAGATCGAGCAGGTTGCACTGGATCCTTCCAACCTGGTCCCGGGCATCGGCCTTTCTCCGGACAAGATGCTGCAGGCTCGTGTCTTTGCTTATGCTGACCAGCAGCGTTACCGCATTGGGCCGAACTACAAGCAGCTGCCGGTTAACCAGCCGCTGAATGCGGACAAGGTCAACACCTACGAGCACGAGGGCAGTATGCAGTTCCTCTTCAATGCTCCTGAGGATCCGGTTTACTCCCCGAACCGCCACGCAAAGGGCGGCGGCTACCTTGACGGTGACGTTAACGATCGCAGCGAGCTGGAGACCACCACCGCTCCGGATCTCTACGTCAACCCGGACCCGGCAGGTCTGGGCTTGGTTCGCGCACCGTATGTCCGCCACGCTGAGGATTCCGATACCGCGCAGGCAACCGACCTGTACGAGAACGTCTATAACGACGAGGAGAAGGAGCGCATGGCGGACAACATTACCAACGCCATGGCTGGCGTTTCCTCCGAGACCGAGGAACGCATCTACGCTTACTGGGGCGCAGTTTCCCCACGCCTAGAAAAGCGCGTCCGTGAGCTCTTCGCAGAGAAGAACTAGCACGTAATACAACCTCCTAATCACAGGCCTGAGCGTCCATTGCCATAGCGTCGCTCAGGCCTCGTGCTTTCATGCCTTCGACGTCATAGCAGGGTCCGCCCATGCCAGTGAGAGTGGTGCCGATGTGAGGTTCACTCTTCCACTTTTGGCCATCCCAATATGCCCAGGTGAGCCAATCGGTATTGCGCTGGCCAACGTATGCCCACGAACCGTCACAATCGATAACAGTCATGTTGCTCATCGAGGTGTTGGCCTGCTGAAGTGCATCGACTGAGCAGCTGCCCTTGCTTTGCGCCTGTGGCGTATCTGGCGCTGGCTGCTCCGGCTTGGCCGTGGCGGTGACGGTCTTCGTTGTTGGGGCAGGGCTTCTTCGGCCTTGCTGCTGGTGGTGGTTGGGGTCTCGCTAGTGGCGGTTTCTTTTGCGGCCGTGTTGGATTCGGCTGCTGCGAACTGCGGCTCGCTATCTGCAGTGTCTTTGGGGGAGCAGGCGGTGAGTGGAAGAAGTGCGGCTAGGGGGAGAATCAGTAGGGAACGTTTCATGGGCTAAATCCTATGATCAGTTGGTTGGAAGTTTTGGGATTTCTGTATCTTTGCCCCGACTTAAAACGGCGCGCCTGCGTTGTTTGCGGTGGTGGGAGCGATATTTTTTAAAGGATGAACTCCCGCCTTGCTGATTTGCCGTCCCGTCCTTCGCGCCTGCGTGGCGCACTTCTGTGCTTGCTGGTGGTTCTGCCCTTGGTGGTAGGTGCCATTGTGACAGGCGTGCCGGGGTGGGATGCCTCACGTGCGTGGTCGAGTGAGGGAACCGGTGCGCCGACAGAAGGTCAAGCAGGTGCGGCGTCGTTAAGCGAGGCGGCGCGTGCTGCAAGCCAGGCGCAGGCCCAGGCTGGCTTTTTGAAGTCGGGAACCCAGCAGCTTTCCACCGGCACGGGCAAGCTGAAGGATGGTGCTGGTGAGCTGGGCGGTGGCGTCGACAAGCTCAGCGCCGGATCGCAGGAGCTTTACGACGGTCTGATTCAGCTGCAGTCCGGCACCAATCAGCTGGGCAATGGTGCGACTGAGGTAGCAAACGGTGTTGGCAACGCAGTGGATCAAATTACAGGTCTTACCGTGGTGCAGGGCCAGCTGCTGGCCGCCATCGACGGCACGCTGAAGGACCTTGAGGGAAATAATTCCCCCGAGGCGCGCAACATCAAGTCGCAGCTCGGGGACCTGCGCAATCAAGTCAATAATTTTCAGATTGACCAGAATCTAACTAACCAACTCAAGCGTTTGAAGGATGGCTCACGGGAGCTTTCCCATCAGCTCGCGGTTAATGGCTATGCCTATCACGATGGCGTGTATAAGGCGGCTGATGGCGCCAAGCGTTTGAACGATGGCACCAAGGAGCTTAACTCCAAGGTTGATGAGGCTCTCGGTGGCGTCGACAAGCTGGACAAAGGTGCCAAGCGTGTTGACGGCATGGCGAAGCAGAACCAAACCAAGGTGCAGGATGTGCAGCGTGCGTTGCCGGCTGCCGCGGCTGGGCAGGGTATGGAAGTAAAGCTGCTGAGCCCCATCGTGGCGCTGCTTATCGCGGCGATGGTCTCGCTCGGTGGAACTGCCCTGGGCGCTTATGTGGTGCGTTCGCGGAAGCCTTGGCTGAGCCTTCTTGCTGGTGTAGTTGTGCTGACTGCCGCGGCTGAGATTGTCTTTATGATTCTGGCTACCGGCGTTGATGGCATGGCTGCGGGGCTGGCTGCTGCCATGGCTGCGGCGACCGCGCTGGGAAGCGCTGGTCTTACGGCAGTGGTGCTGCACTACTTCCCGAAGCTTGGGTTTGGTGTGGTCATCGTTCTTGGTTTGCTGCAACTGGCTGCGGTGGGTTGGTTCTGGAAGCAGGCAACTGCCGCTACTGCTGTGGCTGGTGCGTGGAAGACCGTGATGGGCTTGCTGCCAATGCACTGGTCAACGGTTGGCTTTACGGTTGCCGGTAACTCGGGGCAGTTGAGCCTCGCGTGGATCGGGCTTGGCATCCTTGCAGCAGTTGGAATTTTTTCGATAGGTATTATGAAGCGCGGCTTTTCGGTGATACGGAAAGACTAAAAAGCTAAATGTACTGACTAATTGTTTTGCTAAACTAGACCAA
>NZ_KV800693.1:0-298 GCF_001810285.1 Corynebacterium sp. HMSC071F07 | reverse complement strand
TTCAGCCAGGCTTGCATCCGGGTATCGGAATTTAGCCTGGGTGATGGCCTTGGCAATGTTGCGCTGTTGGCGTTGTGTATAGGCTTCTTCGACTGCAGCGAGGAAAATGTCTTCTGGTAGCGCATCCGCATAGGCCTCGTCGTTGACAACCTCGTAGAAGATGTCAGCGAAGGTCGATACGCGAAGCTTGCGCATTTTTGCCCGCACAATCTCGTCGTCGATGCTGCTCATGATTTTTCACACTCCTTCTAGTTTTCGTAGTGGTCAGCAGGCCGGATAAAGACGGCATCGGCCACCT
>NZ_KV800692.1:0-892 GCF_001810285.1 Corynebacterium sp. HMSC071F07 | reverse complement strand
AAAGTACCAGCAGTCATCGTGCCGGATAATGCTTCTACGGCGACTTATCGGCCGAAGAAGCATTCAAGGTACCGCATGGTCACTGACCGCTACGCAGCGTTTGCAGACTATTACGGGATCACGATCGTGCCGACCAGGCCCGGCAGGCCTCGTGACAAGGCAGCGGTAGAGCGTGCCGTGAAAATCGCTTACACCAAAATCCTGGGCTACTTCAGCAACGAGGTCTTCTACGACCTCGATGAACTCAATGAGGCGATCGCTTGCCGTCTTGCCGATATCAACAGCGCAATGACGCGGCCTGATGGCTCAACACGGCGCATGCGCTTTGATCGAGAAGAGGCACCAATGATGCGGGATCTTCCGCCGACGCCGTTTACGGAAGTGTCTTATAAGCGGCTCAAAGTCGATCGCAACTGGCACATCACCTGTGACTACCAGTACTACTCAGTGCCATTTCAGCTGGTAGGAGAATCGGTAACAGTCAGGCTCACCCCGCAACTAGTAAGCATCTTCAGCGGGGAGCAGCTTGTTGCTGAACACACGCGCCTTCACGGATTCAAATACCGGTATTCCACCAACCCTCAGCATGGGCCATGTGGCGATGATGAAGGCCACAAGGCGCTTACCCGTGACGAGCTTTTGGCTTGGGCCTCGTCGTTCGGGGCAGCAACGCACGCAGTCATAGCGATGATCCTCGACCGCAATAGTGCCGCCATCCCCCGCGGACTCATCCAGGCACGCAACGTACTGGCCAACCTGGGCAAAAAGCACAACAAAGCCACCCTAGAGCCTGCATGCCAACAGGTCGTGGACAAAAAGCTGGCCCCAACGATGGCTGTGATCAAACGCCTCCAGACTGACATTGCCCACGCCCAACAACATCCCGGGCAAC
>NZ_KV800691.1:0-432 GCF_001810285.1 Corynebacterium sp. HMSC071F07 | reverse complement strand
AAGCTGGAGCACCGCAAAGAGATTGAAGCCCAGGTACTCGAGCTGATCCAGGACATTCCTCAGACCGAGATTCTCTTGTCCATGCCCGGCATCGGCCCACGTAGCGCCGCGCAAATCCTTATGACCGTCGGCGATATGTCCGACTTTCCCAATGCAGCGCACCTGGCTTCCTATGCAGGCCTGACGCCGCAGACGAATCAGTCGGGAACGTCGATCATGTCGAATTCGCCCAACCGGGCCGGCAACAAGAAATTGAAGAACGCCCTATGGCAATCGTCCTTTGCATCGATCAGATTCCACGAGCGTTCCCGGCAATTCTATGAGCGAAAACGCAAAGAAGGCAAGAGACATAACGCCGCAGTCGTCGCGCTCGCACGCCGACGCCTCAACGTCCTCTTCGCCATGATGCGCAGCGGAGAGCTCTACAGAGAC
>NZ_KV800690.1:0-440 GCF_001810285.1 Corynebacterium sp. HMSC071F07 | reverse complement strand
AGGTGTCTACCAAACAGGGGTCAGGTCCTCTCCTATGTCACCTCCACAGCGACGTTGTCTGAACTCGCCGGGCAACAAAGGGTGAGTCGTTGGACACTTGATCGCCGATTCGAACCGTTTTGGCTCATCGACGTCCCCAACGACGGTGCCCCGCAGCGCGTCTACGATCAGATCTTCATCGACGGCACCTACACCGCGGCTGGCTGCCTACTTGTGGCAGCCAGCCGCGACCACGTCATTGCATGGCACTGGACCAAACACGAAACAGCCCACGCATACACGCAGCTACTTCGCAAAATCGCCGAACCACTCTGCGTCGTCCTCGACGGCGGACAAGGCGCACTCACCGCGATTAAAGCCTGCTGGCCAAACGCGATGATTCAGCGTTGTCTCGTCCATGCACAACGCGTCATCCGCCGCTACACCACTCACGGCCGCGC
>NZ_KV800689.1:0-282 GCF_001810285.1 Corynebacterium sp. HMSC071F07 | reverse complement strand
GCAGTCGTTAACGCATGCTCCAAAGCCTCCATGGGCAGCGCATCGGTACGCATCGTCGAGCGTGTAGCAACACCAACAATTTTTCGGCTGAAGACATCCACGACAAACGCGGTATAGGCGAATCCTGACAGGGTACGAACGTAGGTAATGTCGGCAACCCACAACCTGCCTGGCGCTTGGGCACGAAAGTCTCGTTGTACAAGATCCGGGCGATGATCCGGTGCCTTCGGGCTAATCGTTGTCACAGGGGTTCGCCCACGTCTGCGGCCGGAAACACCTGCT
>NZ_KV800688.1:0-277 GCF_001810285.1 Corynebacterium sp. HMSC071F07 | reverse complement strand
GGAGGCTTTGGAGCATGCGTTAACGACTGCAGGGCGAATTCATGGAAACCAGCTGATTCATCATAGTGATCGGGGCAGCCAGTACGTGTCACTGAAGTATTCCACCGCGCTAGCGGAATCCGGAATCCGTCCGAGTGTGGGAACAGTCGGCGATTCTTATGACAATGCTCTAGCCGAAACAGTCAATGGTCTCTACAAGGCGGAACTGATTCATGCTCAAGGTCCGTGGACGTCGGTCGGAGAAGTCGAATTGGCCACCTTGCGGTGGGTGTATTGG
>NZ_KV800687.1:0-426 GCF_001810285.1 Corynebacterium sp. HMSC071F07 | reverse complement strand
TGGTTGATTAGGATAGGGCCCCGCTTGGTTAATGCCGATGAGATCTTTCCCCAAGGCCGCTAACTCCGGAGAAGCTGAATACATCATCTTTCGTTGCCTTGTTCTGACGGCGCTTGAGCAATCAACCTGGTTGTTATCGGCCTTGGATCAGGGAATCCATGGCTGGAGGTCTTGTGATCGCAGGGGTATTTGCGGCGTCAATTATTCACTCAAGCCACACCGGTTTTCCAATAGTGCTCCTGTTTGTACACCGATTTTCCCGTTTCCCTTAGGAATGCTCAATCCCTGCGTTTTTGAATGGCGTTTAGATCGCTTTATTCGTTGTTCAGCTAGTCGAGACGTTTTCCGTGAGTAGTCCCATTTTGAGCCGGTGGGTAATTGCGTCTATTTGTTTGCATAGCTGTGCAATTGGTGTGTCGATTTGGG
>NZ_KV800686.1:590-21561 GCF_001810285.1 Corynebacterium sp. HMSC071F07 | reverse complement strand
CCCACCGATTCAATCAATGTCAAATCCGTGAAGAAGAATTCATCCGAACCACAACTTGTTAACCTTGCGGCCACCTCGTTGCGACTTGAAATAATTTAGCGCGCACTAGTGTTAGTACACAAGTCGCCAGGTAAATCCACTATTTCGGAGACAAACCTGGCGTATTAGGCAACGTCCAGAGGGGGCGACGTCGTCAAGCAGTTAGTGATAGCACGCCAACAGACCGTCGGGGCCGTCGATAACCGTGATGGGCGTATTGAAGATTGGGGTCAGCACCTCGTCGCGCATGACCTCCTTCGGATTACCGAAGGCCACCACTTCCCCATTCTTCACCGCACAGATGTGATCGGCGTAGCGAGCAGCGAAGTTGATGTCATGCAAGACGATGATGATCGTGCGCCCAAAGTTCTGCGCGGCCTCCTTGAGGTGCTTCATCATTTCCACGGAGTGCGCGATATCAAGGTTGTTGAGAGGCTCGTCCAGCAAAACGTAATCAGTCTCCTGACACAGGACCATCGCCACATACGCGCGCTGACGCTGGCCGCCCGAGAGCTGATCCAGGTAGCGGTCCTCCAAATCGCTGAGGTGAAGGAAGTCAATGTACTTGGAGATGATCTCCTCGTCCTCAGCCGTCAGGCGGCCATGCGAGTACGGGAAGCGGCCAAACCCCACGAGCTGACGCACCGTCAGCTTCGTGATGAAGTGGTTCTCCTGCCGTAGGATGGACAAAATCTTGGCCAAGTCCTGGGACTTGGTAGAGGTGATGTCCAATCCAGCGACCTCAATGGTGCCTTCGTCGATATCGAGCAAACGCCCCACCATCGTCAGCAGCGTGGACTTGCCGGCACCGTTGGGCCCCACAAGCGCGGTGATACCGCCGGCCGGAATGTCGAGGGACACTGGGCCAATGTTCGTCTCGTGGGAATAGGTCTTCGCAACGTTATTGAGTGTGATCACAGTCTGCCCTTTCGCAAAATGACGATGAGGAATACCGAGCCGCCGACGAGCTCAATGATGATGGATACAACGCCCTGCGCGTAGAAGACGTGCTGCATCAGGAAGTACGCACCCGTGAGCACAGCAAAGGCGGTGGCGATGGCCATGGGGAACAAGTATCGGTGGTCGTAGGTTTCCGCGAACTGGTAGGCCAAGGTTGCCACCAAGAATCCGAGGAAGGTCATGGGACCTACGAGCGAGGTGGTGGTGGCCATGAGAACTGATACCAGGATCAGAGTAAAGATTGCGTTGAACTTGTGATTCACGCCGAGGTTGGTGGCTGCCTCGCGACCAAGCGAGAGCACGTTGAGGCGGCGGGAATTAAAGAAAAGCAACGCCGTCGCCGCAATCACCAGTGGAATTGCGATGGGATAATACTCAGTCTCAGCATTGTTGACCGAGCCAAACAGTCGCGCCGTCAGCACGTCAAACTCGCTGGGTGTCAGCATGCGCTGCATCAGAGTGGACAGCGATCCAAGTCCGCCACCAATGACCACGCCGACCAATAGCATCGCATGCATGTTGTTGCTGCGGTTTGTCAGCAGCCACGAGTACAGGATGAGCGAGAGCACAATCATCACTGCCATCTGGAACAGGAAGGTGCCCATGTTGCGGGCTTCCGTGAGGCCCGTGGCACCTAGGAAAAAGATGGTCGCAGTATTAATCGCCGCGTAGAGCGATTCAAAGCCCATGATGGACGGGGTCAGGATGCGGTTATTGGTGACCGTATGAAAGGCCACGGTCGCAACGGCTTGACACACAGCCACGATAGCCATGGCGGTCACGGCGTCGGCACGGCGTTGCGCGATGAGCCACCACTTACGCGTTCCGAAGTCCATGGGGTTGTCATACGCCAGCAGGCCAAACGCGAAGAGTGCGCCCGCCACGATGAGCGCCACCAAGATGAGCCAGTACTTGCGCGCTGCTTTGGCCGACTGGAAGGAGCCCACATAGCGCTGCTTGGCGACGTCGCCTGTGCGCTGCTCTGTCTTAACGCTCACGGGTGGACCTCACAATCAGGAATACGAAGACCGCCGCGCCGACCACGCCCAGGATGACGGATACGGGCAGCTCAAACGGCGAAATGACGGTTCGGCCGAGGAGGTCACACAATGTCACCGTGGCAATACCGAGCAGGCATACCCAAGGAAGGTTTGAACGCAGGTCATCGCCGCGGAACATGCTCACCACATTGGGAACGATAAGCCCCAAGAAAGGCAGGGAGCCCACGACCACGGTGACCACGCCAGTGGCCACAGCGATGAGCCCGGTGCCGATGAGGATCATTCGGTTGTAATTCAGGCCCACGTTGGTGGCGATTTCTTCGCCCAAGCCTGCGACCGTGAGTTTGTCCGCGTAGAAGAACACCGCGAGCAGCACCAACAACACGATCCACAGCACCTCGTACTGGCCCTCGTACACGGAGGTGAACGAGCCCATGAACCAGATCCCCAGCTGCTGCAGTTTGTCGGTGGTCAGAGCCACGAAAGAGGACACCGCGCTGACGACGGCACCCAGCATGATGCCGATGATCGGCACGATGAGCGAGGAGCGCAACGTGACTCGGCGCAAGAAAGCGAAAAAGACCATCGTGCCGATGAAAGAGAACACAACAGAAATGACCATGCGGCCAAGCACCGACGAGTGCGGGAGCACGATCATCGAAAAGAGAAGGCCGAGGCCTGCCCATTCCGTGGTACCCGTTGTCGTGGGTTCAACGAAGCGATTCTGGGTGAGCAGCTGCATCACCAAACCACTCATCGCCATCGCCGCGCCCGCGAGCACCAGGGCGATGGTGCGCGGAATGCGCGTGGTCATAAACATGTCGCGGCCGTCGTCGTGATCAAGGATCGAATACTCCCCCACCATGAGCGAAAGGAAGAGCAACGCCGCTACAGCCACGACGCCGAGCAACAGCTTCCAAGTAAAAAGCTTGCCGCGGGAACGGCGCGCGGGTGGTGCTTCTTGAACCGCGGTTTTCTCTGCTGAAGTCAAAATTTATCTCTTTCACACCAAAAACCGGAAAGCCTTTCGGCGTTCCGGTTTCGGTTCTATTTGTGCAGGTTAGGACTGCTTCTCAAAGGCGTCAGCCAGAGCGTTGAGGATCTCAGTGTAGGTAATGATGCTCTCGTTGACGTAGGTATCAGCCGGGGCAACGTAGACGTTGCCTTCCTTGACTGCGGTCACGTTCTTCAGCGCAGCATTCTCGTTAACGAGTTTGTCGCCTGGAACGTGTTCTTCGCCTTCCTTGCTGACGGCTGCGTCGCGGTCCATGACGAGGATCCAGTCCGGGTTGGACTCAGCGATTGCCTCGACGGAGATGTCGTCGCCCTCGTGGTCATCGGTTCCTTCCGGAACCTCAAGAGCCGGGGTCATACCGATGAGGTCGAAAACCGGGCCATAGGTGCGGCCGATCTTCGGCGCGATGTAGCCGATCTCGCCACCGGAAGTGTTTACTGCCATGACCTTCTTGGAAGGATCATAAGCTTCCTTGGCGCGCTTTGCGGCTGCGTCGAAGTCCTCGATGAGCTTGGCTGCGTCCTCTTCGTGTCCGAAGGTCTGGCCCAGTGCCTCGGTGTGGCGCTTGAGTTCTTCGAAGAAGTCCTTGTCATCGCGCGGCTCAAAGTCGAGCACTGGGACATCTTCCACCAGCTTTTCGATGTCTTCCTGGTGTTGCTCGAAGCGCTGGCCGTTCCAGACCACATCCGGTTCCGCAGCGACGAGAGATTCCAGATCGGGCTCGCGGTGGGAACCGAGGTCAGCTGCGACGGTGTCCTTGTTGTAGACATCGCGCACGGTGGAAGGAACCAGCTTCAGCGGTGCGGCGGCAATCTTGACATCCCAGTCAGCAAGAATCTCGAAAGCGCGGTTGTCCGTAACGGCTGGGGCAGAAACCGGGGCAGCAATCTTCTTCTCACCGAAGTTGTCCTCGAGAGTGATCTCCGTGGTCTCGGAGGAGGACGCTGCGGAGGTGTCAGAAGAACCGGAGGTGGACTCTTCTGCAGAAGAGCAAGCGGTCAGAGCCATCGACAGGGCTGCGACGGACGCGACGAGAGAACGACGAATCTTGGCGGTCATGATGTCCTTTTCGAAAGGTTTTCAAATACTCGCCTAACCTAACTGATGTAAGCCTTACCTTTCAAGCAGCTTTTGTTAGGTAAGCCTACAAATGCAATAAAATATAGGTTGAACTGCGCAATGAGGTGGTTACCCCCACCCCTTGCACAGTGCAAGAAAACCTACTCGGCGCCTACTCGGCGGCCGATTCTGCCAAGAGATCCGCCACCGAAACAGCGCCCTGTTCGGCAAACTCCGCGTTCGCTGCCGCGCGCATTTTCATGTCCGCCAAGTAGTCGATGGCTACTTGGGCCAAGCCTGCTGCGGAGTCCACTGCGGCATTGACAGCCGCATCCGTTGCGGCCCAGCGAGCGAAGTCCTCGGTATGCAGGGCAACGTCGGACGGAGAGACCTTGACCATCGGGTGAATGCCCGGCACAAGGTGCGAGACGTTACCGAAGTCCGTGGACGCCGCAAGGGTCTCCGGCACGGTTCCCGCGGGAAGCGCCGTCCTTCCGCGCAGCGTTTGCGTGCGCGTCCACCGCTCCACCAGCGCCTCGTTGTTGCGCACCGGCAGCGTCATCGGGTGCTCGTCCCATTCGACATCGACCTGGACGCCGGCCATTAGCGCAGCCCCCTCAACGATTTCGTTAACGCGTTTGGACAAATCCATGAGGGTCTGGTTGCCCAAGGAACGCACATAGATGTGCATCGAGGCTTCACGCGGAATCACCGAAGGTCGCGCTCCCCCGCCCATGATGGCGTGTACGCGATCGCTCGGAGGCATCTGCTGACGCATCAGGCCAATGACAAAGTAGGCCAAGGATGCTGCGTCGAGGGCGTTGCGCCCCATGAAAGGTTGCGAACTCGCGTGCGCCGCCACGCCGCGGAAACTCACGTTGACGCTGCGGCGCCCGACCCACGCGTGCGAGCCGATGTCATAGCCAAAGCCGTGGATCATCATCGCTGCATCCACGGAGTCAAGGCTGCCGCCACGGATCATGTACTCCTTGCCCGAATGCCCCTCCTCGGCCGGGGTGCCCTGCAGCAGCAAGCGCCCCTCGACGCCGCCGTTCTTACACAGCGCCTCGACCGCAGATAGGAATCCGCCCACGCCCGCGGCAGCGATGACGTTGTGACCACAGCCGTGCCCGATACCGGGCAGCGCGTCATACTCGGCCATGATTGCCACGGTGGGATGAGATGACGCATCGAAGTTCGGGCTCCTCCACTCCGCCTCGAAAGCGGTTTCCACCCCGTAAACACCGCGTCGGACGGGGAAACCGCGTTGCTCCACGACGTCGGCAAGCATGCCCATCGAGCGGTGCTCCTCGAAGGCCGTCTCTGGGTGAGCATGCAAATCCTGCACGATGTGGGCGGCAAGCTCGCGGTTGGCGTCAGCGCTTTCTGACGCCGCCTTCCACAGCACGTCCTGCCCCGCATAAGCCTCCGCCACGGATGCTTGCGCTCCCGCGTTGGCTGCTTGGGCGGCCGCCACGCGCTGCGCAATGAGCTGCTCCGTGGCCTCCAAATATGCCGTTGATGGATTGTTTCTTGCGTGATTGTCGCTATCGCACACGTTATCCCTCGATGAAAATGTTGTTGCCCGGACCCAGCGGTAGGTCTGCGTAGAACCAGATGGCCAGCAGGATTGCCCACGCGGTGAAGAACGGAACCACGTATGGCATCAGGCGCGACATCAGGGTGCCCAGGCCCGCCTTCGGCTCGTAGCGCTGCAGGAATCCTAGCATCACGATCATGTACGGGTTCAGCGGAGTGATGATTTGAGTTGCAGAGTCACCCACACGGAAAGCGCTCTGAATGAAGGCCGGCTCGTAGCCCAGCAGTGCGAACATCGGAACGAACACTGCCGCCATCAGGGTCCACATCGAAGAACCGGAGATGATGAGCAGGTTCAGGCACGAGGCCAGGACGATGAACGCGAAGACCGCGCCGAAGCCGGTGAGACCGATGGATTCCAGGAATGCCGCGCCCTTGACCGCGGTAAAAGTACCGATGCCGGTCCACGCAAACAGCGCCACGAACTGGCCCAAGATGAAGGCCAGGATGAGGAAGCTCAACATGTCTTTCAGCGAGCCAATCATCATGTCGACGACGTCCTTGATGCCGTTGACGGTGCCCACGGCCTTGCCGTAGACCACACCGAGCACGAGGAAGTACAGGAAGACGATGAAAACGATGGAGCTCATCAGCGGAGACTTCGGCAGGAAGCCGCCGGTCTCGTTACGCCACGGGGATTCTGGCAGAAGAATGGCGAACAACAGTGCCGAGGTAACGATGACGGTGGCAACTACAGACCACACCAGGCCTTTGCTTTCAGTCGGGGAAAGCTCTGCGGAGAGCTCCTCGCCGTTTTCGTCGCGGTCGCCGCGGTGTGCGGCCTCTTCCGGATCGATGTCCTCTTCGGTAGGCACTTCCTGTTTCCACATGCGCGGCTCGATGACGCGGTCAGTGATGCAACCGGCCAAGACACCGAGAACGATGGAAGAAGCCACGTTGAAGAAGTAGTTGGACATTGCGTTCACGTCAGAGAACTCCATGCCCGGCAGGGTCTCCATAACCGCGGTGGTAATACCTGCGAACAGCGCATCCAAGGAGGTTGGGACCAGTGCGGTGGAGTAGCCAGCGCCAACGGCAGCGAAGCCACCGATGAGGCCTGCGACAGGGTGGCGACCGGCTGCCTTGAACACCATCGCCGCCAGTGGCGGAACGATAACGAAGGCAGCGTCAGCCATGACCGATGCGGTCACGCCAATGACGCCGACTGCGTAAGGCAAAACCCATGGCTTCGCAGAGCCGAAGAGCTTGCGAATGAGGGCGGAGAGCATTCCGGAGCGCTCGGCCACGCCGACTGCCAGCATGATGGGCAGCACCGTAACCAACGGCGGGAAGTTGATGTAATTCTCGCCCATCGTGGTGGTAAACCACGACATGCCCTCGCCGGTGAACAAGCCCTTGACGGGCTGGATTTCATCAGATCCAGGCACCTGCACCTTGATGTCCATCCACGCCATGATGGAAGAAGCAACGCCGGTGATGAGGAACAGGATCAGGAAGATGGTGAACGGCTCTGGCAGCTTGTTGCCTACGTATTCAACGCCGTTGAGAAACTTATCGAGCCAACCGTTACTGGCTGGTTGAGTCTTCGCATCCTTTGCAGGACTTGCGCTCCCCTGCGGCTCACTCGTGGTCTCTTTTGTGATGGCCATGGTGGTTCTCCTCGTGTTTTAAGGGGATTGGTCTTTTATCTGTGGTCATCTTGCCCATTTTCCAAGGGGTTATCCCCACAACACTTTCTGGACAATGTAGCTTACATTACACATAACAGCGATGCACATCTCAAGTTTTTATTTATCGGTTAGTATATTGAAATCTTGGAACGTGGGACACTCAACGACAAAACCAGAAAGGCGGCTTCCTCAGAATGGGTTTATTCAACGACACTCTTGAACTCTTGCAGGGATTAATTCGCAATCGTTGCATCAACGACGGCACCCCCGGAAGTGGCCACGAGTACCGCAACGCGAACCTGTTGGAAGAGTTCTTCGAGGGCTCGGGAGCGCAGGTGGAGCGCTTCGAGCCAGAACCCGGCCGCGTGTCGATCGCGTTTACAGTACCCGGCAGCAACCCCACAGCGGAACCGCTGACGATGCTCGGCCACATTGACGTAGTCCCCGTTGACGAGGACAAATGGACTCACGATCCCTTCGGTGCCGAGGTGGTAGACGGCGTTTTGTACGGCCGCGGGGTATTCGACATGCTCTTCATCACGGCGTCGCAAGCCGCAGCCACGCGCGAAACAGCCCGGCGCGCGCAGGCAGGCAACCCGCCAAAGGGAACAGTGACCTTCGTGGGACTCGCCGACGAAGAATCCGGCGGGAGGTTGGGCGCGCGCTGGATTTCTGAGAACCGACCCGACGCATTCTCTTGGAAGAACTGCCTCTCCGAGACTGGCGGCTCGCATCTGCCGGTGTGTGATGGCAGCGATGCTCTGGTTATCAACGTCGGTGAGAAAGGCATTTTCCAGCGTCGCCTCCATGCCACGGGGGATACGGGGCACGGCTCCCTTCCCTATGGAAAGTCTTCATCCATCCTCACACTGGCGGAGGCCGCCCGGCGCGTGGGCGCGTTGGCAATGCCGCCCGCCTATGACCACGTGTGGTCCTGGTTCGTGGAGGCGTTCCACTTCGATCCGGATACCACCGCCGCGCTTGTCGACGGATCCGCAGGGGACGCTACTTACGAGACTTTCGGTGAGCTAGCGGCGTTCGCACACTCATTTAGTCACACCAACATCGCTTTCACGGGGATTCATGGCGGTAGCGCCATCAACGTCATTCCCTCGAAGACTTATCTCAACCTCGACGTCCGGGCGCATCCGACGGATACCGCGGATTCTGTCGACGCCGCCCTCATTGCGGCGCTGGGGGACATGGCGGATGAGATAAGGATCGAGCATCTCAACAATGAGACCCCCTCGGCATCGCCTGCAGAAGGTCCGCTCTGGGATGCGATGGCTGCGACATTTGGCGAGTTCTTCCCAGAGGCATCAGTTGTGCCCGTCTATGCCTCGGGCGGCTCAGATCTGCGATTCGCCCGCCGCATGGGTGGTGTGGGCTATGGTTTCGCCCTGCATGCTCGCACACGGGACTTAGCTAGCGCCAACAACGAGCTACATTCACATGACGAATGCCTCCACCTGGAAGACCTAGATCTTACGGTGAAGGCATACGATGCACTGGTTCAGCGCTTTTGTGGTTAAGAAACAGTGCGCCAGCGCCTGAATTTTCGGGCGGCGACAGTCGAACCTGCGCTGAGATTGGCCACAAGGTTTACCCCGGCGATCCGGAATACAGTCCCGACCGCGATAGCAACGGTGATGACGTAGGATGCGAGTCCCAGCCGGGCTAGACGTACCTATGATCCGGGTTAAGTAGCAAATACAGAACGAAGAAAGCCCCAGCTAAACATCGTTTAGCTAGGGCTTTGCGGTGGAGCCGCCGGGAATTGAACCCGGGTCCTTCGTCACCTCGCCAGGGCTTCTCCGTGCGCAGTTTGCACAGGATCTCTACTCGGCCCTCCGGCACGGGCAAACACGTTCCGGATGATGAGCCCAGTTGCTCTAGAAGTCCCCTTCTGGCCGAACAACAAACCAGAAAGGCAAGTTCCTTAGTCGATGCCAGGAACCAGGTCAGGAACTAAACCTGGGCTGACAGACACGCGTCGCTGAAATTAGGCAGCGAGGGCGTAGTCACGCTGAGAGTTCTTCTCTGCGTTTATTGGTTGCTGCGACGCTTACGGTGGTCTCCAGCCTGCACCGGCACGCTTCCCCTGGCTCAATGTACGAAGTCGAAACCAAGTCGACCCCATTGACCTACAGAGCGGGTATGTGCAATTCTCTGCGGTTTGCTCTACGCTACTCCAACACCGGCTTAGGGCTCAAGTCCCCGGCATAAACCCTATGTGGTTCATCGCTGCCCTACTGCGCATCCAGCCAATCTTTGAGCACTGTAGCGTGGTTTACCTCGCGGTCCTTGGCGGCGAAGATAAGCGTTACTGCACCCTTGTCTGCGAGGCGGCGCAGGTTTTCCATATCTTCGGCTTCGTTCGCGTCAAGCTCAGACTTATAGCGCTTGGAGAACTCATCGAATGAATCCGCGTCGTGGTTCCACCACTTGCGCAGCTCAGGGCTGGGAGCTACGTCTTTGAGCCAATAGTCCGGCGCCAAGTCATCCTTGCTTATCCCGCGCGGCCAGAGCCTGTCCACGAGCACCGACTTGCCGGTTACTTTTGCATCGCCCTTGACGACGTCGTGTGCCTTTGCAGTATGAATCATGGTACCCAGGCTACGTCGTGGCGGCGCTTTAAGCGTTGATTCCCTTGATGCGGCGCCCCAGTTCGCGGGTGATTTCGCGGTCTTGATCGCGGCGCTTGATGGCCTCCCGCTTGTCGTAGTCCTGCTTACCCTGGGCAAGGCCCAACTCGCACTTGGCGCGGCCATCTTTCAGATAGACCTTGAGCGGCACCAGAGTCTTGTTGCCATCGCGCACCTGGCCCATGAGCTTGTCAATCTCACGGCGGTGCAGCAGCAGCTTGCGGGTGCGCTTTGGCGAGTGGTTTGTCCAGGTTCCCTGCGAGTACTCAGGGATGTGGAGGTTGCGGATATAAACCTCGCCGTCGTCGATGGTTGCGAACGCATCGACGAGCGAGATTTTGCCCTCACGCATTGACTTGATTTCGGTTCCCACCAGGACCATGCCGCATTCGAGGGTATCGAGAATCTTGTAATCGTGACGGGCACGGCGATTGGTGGCTAGGGTCGTGTTGTTATCGACCGCTGCTTTCTTCTTTGCCTTCTTCGCCATAATTTCTACAACTATACGCGGTGCTTACTTGCGCACATAAGCGCGCAGGGTAATCTGCGCCGTCAGTGCAGCAAAAATCAGAGCGAATACACCCACGATAGGCAGAGCAACCCAAATGTCCGAGCTCTTAATCGGTGCCAGAAGCTGCGATTCGTAGAGATTCTTCAGCGAGGGGTCAACCACCGCGGACTTGCCTGCGGAGATGCCCACGCCAGCGAGCACGACGCCGATCAGCGTTCCAAGGAGTGCTTCCAACACGAACGGAGCCTGGGTCATCCAGCGGGATGCGCCCACCATGCGCATAATCGAGGTCTCACGGGAACGGTTGAAAGCAGCAATCTGAACCATGTTCGCGATCAGGAAAATAGCTGCGATTGCCATCACGGCCGCGAGCACAAAGGTGGCATTGCGGATGGCGTCCAAGTTATGGGCGGCACCGCGGACTTCTTCTTGCTGGTCAATGATTTCGCTGACTGCCGGGTTGTCTTTGATGGCGTCGATTGGCGCGGTATCCGTGGGATCGACCAAGCGGACGTGGAAGGCCGCTGGCAGCGCGTCGGGAGAGGTCTCCTCCACCATCACAGGATCGGTCTCCTGGAAAAGCTCGACGAAGCGGTCGTAGGACGCCTGACGGTCACGATAATTCACCGATTCCACGTCATCGTCGCTTTCCAGCTGCTTCTTCAAGTCAGCGCATTCCGAGGAACTACATTCCGGATCGTTTGCTGAGATGTCCTCATTGAGCTGAACCATGACTTCCACGCGCTCCAAGTAGATCTCCTTGGTGTCGTTGGTCATGTTGGTCACCAGCACGCCGGCGACGACCAGCGCTACGGAAATGGCGGTCGTGATAACCATCGCCACCGTCATGGTCAGGTTGCGGCCGAGCCCCTTAAAAGCCTCGCGTAAAACTAGTCCTAGTTGCATTTACAGAGCCTCTCCGTACAGTGCGTGGTCTTCATCGCGAACGAGCTTGCCGTTGTGCAGCTCGAGGACGCGCTGGCGGGCATCATTGACGGCACGTGCATTGTGCGTAGACATGATGACTGTGGTGCCGCGGCGGTTGATCTGGGATAGCAATCCCAAAATCTCCGAGGCAGTACCCGGGTCTAGGTTGCCCGTCGGCTCATCTGCAAGGACCAACTTGGGGCGGTTAACAAAGGCACGCGCCACGGCAACGCGCTGCTGCTCACCACCGGAAAGCTCATGCGGCATGCGGTGCTGTTTGGAACCCAAACCCACCATTTCCAGAACTTCCGGGACCGCTTTGTCGATCTTGGACTTCTTCTTTCCAATGACCTCGAGTGCGAAGGCCACGTTTTGGTAGACGTTCAGCTTCGGCAGCAGGCGGAAGTCTTGGAAGACGTAGCCGATGGACTGGCGCAGCTGATTAATCTGGCGGCCTTTCAGCGCATTGACGTGGAAATCGCCGAAGTGAATGTCACCGGAGGAAACATTCGTCTCACGCACCATCAGCTGTAGGAACGTCGACTTACCGGAGCCGGAGGGCCCGATCAGGAAGACGAATTCGCCGTCATCGATCTGAAACGAGACGTCGTCAAGCGCGGGCCTTGTTGACGTCTTATAAACCTTGGACACATTTTCAAAGGTGATCACTCAAGCCACATTAGCAACATGAGTTAACAACAGAAAGTGTAAAACTAACTTTCCTGCTCTTCCTTCTGCGCCTCAGCCATTCGCCAGCGGATTCCGGCCTCCAAGAATCCATCCAGGTCACCGTCGAGCACCTTCGATGGATCGCCCACCTCATAGTTGGTGCGCAGGTCCTTGACCATCTGATACGGGTGCAGGACATACGAGCGCATTTGGTTTCCCCACGAGGCATTGCCGCCTGCGCCGAGCGCATCCATCTCCGCCTGTTCTTCCTGACGCTTGCGTTCCAAAAGCTTAGCCTGCAGCACGCGCATCGCCGAGGCTTTGTTCTGGATCTGGGATTTTTCGTTCTGGCAGGTCACCACGATGCCGGTCGGAATGTGCGTCAGACGCACCGCGGAATCCGTAGTATTAACCGACTGGCCTCCAGGGCCCGAAGAGCGATAGACATCGACGCGCACGTCCGCATCCGGAATGTCGATATGGTCGGTCTGCTCCACAACCGGCAGCACCTCCACCTCAGCGAAGGAGGTCTGACGCCGCCCCTGATTATCGAACGGCGAGATGCGGACCAGACGGTGGGCGCCCTGTTCTACAGAAAGCTGGCCGTACATGTATTCGCCATGCACCACGAAGGTGGCCGACTTGATGCCCGCCTCCTCTGCATAAGAGATGTCGTAGACATCCACCTTATGTCCATTCTTCTCCGCCCAGCGCACGTACATACGCATGAGCATCTCGGCCCAGTCCGCCGCATCCACGCCGCCTGCACCGGAACGGATATTAATAACGGCCTCACGCGGGTCATACTCGCCCGAAAGCATCGTGGTCACTTCCAGTGCCTCGATGAGGGTGCCCAGCTCTTCTAGCTCGTCGTCGGCAAGCGAGGTGTCACCCTCTTCCTCCGCCAACTCGTACATAACCGGCATATCGTCCACGCGCGAACGCAGCGATTCCAGCTTGCGAATCTTGGCCTGCGCGGCCGAAAGCGCGGAAGTCACCTGCTGCGCGTGGGCCGGATCATCCCACAAAGAGGGGTCACCAGCCTGAGCCTCGAGCTCACGAACCTGCTCAGCTAAAGCTGCAGGATCCATGACCTTTTCAATGGTCGTAAGGGTGGAATCCAATTCGGCAAGACGGGCTGATTGTTCGGGACGCATAGCGCCCAAGTCTACCTGCGCGGCACACACAATTAGCCATCGGCCGCATTTAGCGGGACAATAGCTCCATGACTCAACAGCCGAGCTTGAATGAGATGATCGACGCGATCACCAAGACCTTTCTGGTAGCTCACGTAGACGATACCGACGCACACCTTGCGCAGGCACTCGTTTACAACGCAGGCCGCCTGGCATGGCGCATGCGTGAGCAGGGCATTGACGTCGATCAGAAGACCTCCATTTCTGATGTCGTCACCGATGCAGACCGCGCCACCGAGCGCTTCGTTGCCGGCGTGCTCGAGGTGGTGCGCCCCGAGGACGGCATCCTCGGCGAGGAGGGCGCTACCCGCCCTTCCACCTCGGGACGCAACTGGGTCATCGACCCGGTAGACGGTACCTATAACTTCGCATCTGGCTCGGATTACTGGTGCTCGGCGCTCGCGCTTACCGACGCCGAGGGCGTCATCATGGGCGCAGTACACCGCCCCGCCATGGGCTACACCTGGTTCGGCGGCCGTGACTTTCCTACTTCCCGTGATGGAAAGGACGTCGCCAAGCTGCAGGATAAACCGGCAAATGAAACCAGCATGGCAACCTACCTGCACCCTACATCGATTCAGGACCCGGAAATCCGCGCGGCTTGGCAGCGTGTGTCCGAGCACTTTGCTACAGTTCGCATGCTCGGCGCCGGTTCCGTGGACCTCTCCAGCGTTGCTGACGGCACCTGGGGTGCTTGGATGCAGCACAGCGTCGCGGACTGGGATTGGTTCCCGGGCAAAGCGCTGGTGGAGGCCGCAGGTGGCGCCGCCCGCAAGGTAGAAGCAGGCGGTGTGGAATGGTGCATCGCTGGTAATAAACAGGTTGTCGATCAAATGGAGGCATGGCTCCGTGGGTAAGTTCAAAGAAGACTTAGGCCTCGCGCTCGAGCTGGCAGGTCACGCGGATGTCATCACGATGCACCGCTTTGAGGCTTCCGATCTTTCGGTCAAGGACAAGCCGGATATGTCCCCGGTTTCTGATGCTGACTTGGCCTGCGAGAAGCAGATTCGTGAGGCTCTCAAGCGCTCCCGCCCGCGCGACGAAGTCTTAGGTGAGGAATTCGGTGGCACCCCGACGTTCAAGGGCCGCCAGTGGGTCATCGACCCAATCGATGGCACCAAGAACTTCGTGCGCGGCGTGCCGGTATGGGCCACGCTGATTGCTCTTTTGGAAGACGGTGAGCCTGTGGTTTCGGTGATTTCCGCGCCTGCTTTGCGACGTCGCTGGTACGCCGCCAAGGGCGGCGGCGCCTACCGCGTCTTCGGCGGCGAGCCAAAGCGTCTGCACGTCTCGCAGATTGACCAGCTCGAAAACGCCTCTCTGGCCATGGGCTCGTTGGCAGGCTGGGCTAAGCGCGGTTTGCGTGATTGCTTCGTGGAACTCTCCGAAAAGACCTGGCGTCTGCGCGGCTATGGCGACTTCTGGAACTACTGCTTGGTGGCAGAAGGCGCAGTCGACATCGCGGCAGAGCCCGAGGTCTCACTCTGGGATCTTGCAGCGCCGTCTTTACTGGTAACCGAGGCAGGCGGCAAGTTCACCGGCCTCAACGGTGAGGCCGGCCCGCACCACGGCTCTTCGGTGGCTAGCAACGGCCTGCTACACACGGCAGCGCTGGAAGCGCTGAAACAGTACTAGACAAAACAATCACTAAAACGGCTACATGCCCCGCGCTTCAAGCACGGGGCATGTAGCCGTTTGTGGGAGAGATTAGTTCTGCGGGAGCGTAAAACCTGCTCCTACCCCACCGCGGCGGTTCATGTCCGCAAGGATTGCGTCCATGTTCATCGCTACGGTCGGATCGTGCAGAGCGCCCTGCAGCGGGGTGCGGCAATCAGGCAGACCCGGGATAAGACCGCGGGAGATTGCGCCGATGATGCGACCCTTGTACATAACCGGCGCGCCGGAATCACCTTCCATGGCGCAGACCTGGTTGATCTGGACTTCCTTGGCCTGCTGGTAGGTCATGCCACAGGTAGTGCCGGTTGCGACGCCGGTCTTGCAGGTGACAGCGCCCGGCTTGACAGTGCCGCCAACCTCCGTGGCATGCACGCCATTGTAATTGCGGGTTACCTCAGCCTTAGAGCCGAACTCGATGACCGAGTAATCCAGGTAGTCGTTCCTGGAGGCAATGGTGCCGGTTGGGCCAACCTGCCAGGAATCGGCGGAAGAAACTGGGTCACCGACGTTGCCGCAGTGTCCCGCGGTGATGCCTACCTTGCGGCCGGCTGCGTCGGTGCCTGCTGCGGTCAGGGTGCACATGGTGTCCTGACGAACATACAGCGGCGTACCCGGGCCGTACAAGGACTTTCCACGCGTCAACGCCGCATTGGATTCTTCAGGTACGCGCGGTGCGTCGAAGTAGGAACCAGGTACGCGATGCAACACGTAGTCGTCGAAGGGCTTAGCGGCTGCCGCCTTGGAGAAAGCATCGTTCTTCCAGACGTAGTTCGGGTCCGTGCCCTGTGGCTTGAAAGCCGGCTGCGTTGCCTGCTCAATCATGCCGACCGGGTTCGGGTTGGTCAGCGGTTGCGCGTACTGCTGGCTATCCGCTTTCGCTTGTTCGATGACCGGCTGCACTGCGTTCTGAGCCTGGGACACTGCATCGTTGACAGCCGAATTCAGCGCTTTATTCTGTGCCTGAATTTGGTTCTGAACCTGGCTTTGCACTTGTGCCTGGGCCGGCGCGGCCGGCTGCTGCGTCTGCAGCATGTCATTTAAACCAGATTGCGCGCCGAAGCGAGCAAACTCATCGTTGACATGATTAACCACGGCATGCGCGGCGGCAGCTGGGTCGAATGGCTCGGCAGCAGGCAGTTCTTGGGCGCCTGCGGTGGGGCTCGCAAAGAAAAACGCACCTGCGAAAGCCGAGCCCACGATGACTTTCTTTAGGTGCGGAATGTGAAGCATGAACAAATCCCTCTATCTCTCTTGCTATTGGTCTAGCAAGGCTCATCATTTCACGCGGGTAGGTATTACGAAGCCCTAGTTTGCATCTGTTTCCAACCCGTTATCGTTTACACAGCTTGCGGGTGTACCCAAAATCTTTGGTTTACCTAAAAATAGCCGCTGTACTAGGTTTTCTTTGTAAAACGTCAAAGGGGCCTGGCCCCAACCCAACCGGGCTGGATATAAGGTGTCTACCTAACAGGGGCCAGGCCCGAAGCTGGCGGCCGCTTCATTTCTCTAGCGGGTATCGCCGGGCCGCACGGCGGGGATGCGGTTGCGACGAATGGGTTGCTTCACGACGCCGTCGTCAAGCGTTTGAACGGGTAAACAGAGTTTTCCGACCTATCGCAATTTGCGACCAGCGGCTCACCATCTCCTGTCCGCGTGACCGATATCCAGGATACGTCGCAGCTCAGCAAATACCTCAGGGCGTACCTCATGGGTTACTACCCGTCCACTCTTAGACCTAGTAAGCAGCCCGGCATCCGCCATGGTCTTTAAATGATGCGATACCGTCGGCTGACTAAGCCCAGAAACACAGGCCAGCTCCCCCACGGTCATCGGACTACAGCCAGCGGCAGCGAGCTGAGACAAAATTTGCAGGCGCGCCGGTTGCGCCAGCGCTTTGAAGAGCGTTGCCGCAGCCTGCGCTTCCGCCGCGTCGAGAGGCCGACCGCCAAGTGCGCAGCATGCTGAGATTTCGTCCATACCTGTTGAGACTACACGGTCTCCACTCTGGACATATTGACATTCATCGATATATCGATTACACCGGAAACCATGGCACAGACTACAAAGTCACTCAGCTTCCTAGATCGCTTCTTGCCGCTTTGGATTGCAGCTGCAATGGCAATTGGCCTCATCCTGGGCAAAATTGCACCGTCACTTGTGAACTGGCTGGCAGAGGCAAAAATTTTGACAATTTCCGTACCAATCGCCATCGGCTTGCTGGTCATGATGTACCCACCGCTCGCAAAAGTCCGATACGACAAAACGGGCAAATTTTTGACATCAAGGAAGCTGATGGGCATTACAGTCTTCCTCAATTGGATTCTCGGCCCCGCACTAATGTTCATCCTTGCCTGGATATTCCTCAGCGATAGTCCAGAACTGCGCACTGGCGTGATTATCGTCGGTCTCGCCCGCTGCATTGCAATGGTTTTGGTCTGGAACGACCTATCTTGCGGCGATACTGAAGTCGCCGCCGTATTGGTGGCCGTAAACTCGCTATTTCAAATTCTAATGTTCGGCGTTCTAGGGTGGTTCTACCTGCAGATTCTGCCCTCCTGGTTGGGACTGGAAACCCCTTCCGTCACCTTTTCTTTTTGGGCCATCGCACTATCCGTAGTGGTATTCCTCGGCATTCCGCTTCTGACTGGCGCGGCATCACGCATAATTGGTGAACGCACCCGTGGTCGCGACTGGTATGAAAATGAGTACTTGCCCAAAATCTCACCATTGGCGCTTGCCGGCCTTCTATACACAATCGTGTTGCTCTTTGCACTTCAGTCACAGCAGATTGTTGAGAATCCCTGGACCGTTGCGAAAGTGGCGCTGCCACTAGCGATCTACTTCCTCGCCATGTTCGCGATCGCTCTCACTTCGGCCAAAACCGCGAGCATGAACTACGCAACCTCCGCATCGATTGCCTTTACGGCTGCCGGAAATAACTTCGAGTTGGCAATTGCAGTTGCGATTGGCACCTTCGGCCCATTGTCCCAGCAAGCACTTGCGGGAACGATTGGACCACTGATTGAAGTTCCCGTACTCGTTGCACTTGTCTACGTCACCCGCTGGCTCGGGCCGCGCCTTTTCTCCAATGATCTTTCCG
The DNA here is from genome assembly GCF_001810285.1 of Corynebacterium sp. HMSC071F07. Taxonomy (NCBI): domain Bacteria; kingdom Bacillati; phylum Actinomycetota; class Actinomycetes; order Mycobacteriales; family Corynebacteriaceae; genus Corynebacterium; species Corynebacterium sp. HMSC071F07. The sequence continues at coordinate 3,532 of NZ_KV800686.1, read as the reverse complement.
TACCGGACAAACTATAGAAAAGGAGTCTGAAGTGAAGAAAATCCCAAAACTACTACCAATGCGCTTGCAGCCAAATCAGTTGCAGAAATCGGCGCCTCTATAGACGATGCATCACCAAAGCCCATTGACCCCACGATTCTCCAGACTGCAGATCGTGTTGTCTTCATCGGCGATGATGCTCCAGCACAGGGCATAGCCGGCGACCGCTGCCCACCAGGTGGGAAGCAGGTTCAGGGTTGGGCCAGCCACGCGTTACCTACCGACACGAGAGCAATGGGAATGGCAATGATTTAACAGATACGCGAGGAAGACGCCTGGCACCTCGGACTAAGTGAAACTCGTCAGCATTGATCTCAGGCCACTAGGTTACGCGCGCCCTGGGCTCTTTGAACACGTTAGCTTCACAGGGAATGTACAGACGAAACACTCTGTTTTTACTCAAAATCACCTAATGTATTGCCAGATTCGGTTGCTACAACTAGAAAGTCGTTTTGATTAAGACGCTTATAGGGAGAGCTTTTTACCGAAGAGCACCTCCCGATAAGTTGTAGTACAAGGAGAAAACTGAGGTGAATAAACCTTCACGAATTGTGGGGCTTGATATAGCGCGCTCACTCGCCATCATCGGCATGATCATTGTCCATATGGCCTCACTGCTTTGGAGCACAAAGGTTGTGCTCTCCGGCCTGCCTTCATCATTGTTCGCCATTATTGCCGGCGCCACCATGATGATTATCGGCCGAAATTACAGCAGCACCACCTTCTTGCGCCTCATCACTCGCGGCGCTCTGATTATTCTCATCGGCCTGGCCTTGTTGCCGGTCGGTGGAGAAATTCAAGTAGTCCTCATCGTCATGGGTCTGGTAATGATGTTGGTTTCCTGGATGCCAGCACTCGGAACCTGGTGGCGAGTCGGCTTCTTCATCGCCGCAACTATCGGCGCAACAATAAAGTACGCGCCCATGACGCTGCCACAGATTTATCCGCTACTGGCGTGGATTGCATACTTCATCGGCGGCATGCTGCTTTACGACGTCTACCTACGCGGTCGTCTGCAAGACACTTCTGCCTCCAAGACTAGCGCTAATGCCCGGTTGAGTTGGATTATTACCGCTGTCAGCGTTGTCATCACAGCCGTCGGCATGTACTTCCGATTTGATCCCGAGATTGCTGGCTGGCTCCGATTTACCGGACATACCGGTGTCTTCGGCGAAATCATTCTCTCCGTCGCCATTGCCGCTGTTGTGCTGCATTTGTGTCTTTTCGTAGGCGACCGCTTCCCGACCGCGGTTTATCCATTCGCGGCCATGGGAACAATGTCGCTGACCATTTACGTCCTGCACGTTCTCACCGCGGCTTATTGGCAGCAGAATGTTGCATTGCATTCCACGCTGTCTGCAGCAGGTTTCATCGTATTCTTCCTCGTCATCGCAAGTCTCTGGAAGAAGTTTGTGGGTCAGGGCCCTGCCGAAAAACTCGTTGCCACCGCAATCAAGGCCATTGTTCCTTCTGGGAAAGGGAAATAACCGTGAAGAAAACATCTTTTTCCATCGCAGCAATTGTTAGCAGCACCCTGCTTCTAACTGCGACTCCAGCTCTTGCATTGGAAAACGGCGAACCCGCACCTGCAAATGCTGAAAGCAGTTCTGTGGCCGCGCTAAAGATCGGCAAAGTCGGCAATTTCGGTGACTGCACCGGAACGCTAGTTGCCGAGCAGTGGGTGCTCACAGCACGCCACTGCCTAGAGTCTGTGAACAACGAAGGAACCCAGGCCCGCATCGGCGGGAAAGTCTACGATGCCGATTCTTGGGCGCTGTCTCCAATGTCTGATGCAGGATTGCTTCACCTGACTCAAAAAGTCACTGACGCAACCCCGGCGAAGGTCTCCCGCGATATTCCAACACCTGGACAGGTGGGAACTCTCTACGGCTGGAGCAGCAGCTCGTCGATGGCCCGATCCGGACAGCTTCCGATGTCCAAGATGGTCGTCAATGAGCTGCTGGGCGGAGGCCCCGATGAAGGAACTCCAAGTGAGGCTGCGCCTGGTGAAGCTACTCCAGGTGAGGCTACTCCAGGCGGTGCCATGGAATCAATGGAAATGCAGCCAGGATCCGTCATGCCAGGTACAGCAATGCCAGATGCAGCTAAGCCAGATGCTTCCAAAACCGAGTCGATCCCTGCTGGAACCGAAAGCATCCCAGCCGACGCTGCCATGATGCCGATGATTGAAAGCGCCATCCTGGACGTACATTCCGTATCTGGCGCAGGTATGCAGGGCGGCGACTCCGGCGGACCATTCTTCGTCGATGGAAAGCTCGCCGGGCTTGCTACCGCCGGAACTTCCAATGGAGATCCTGATCTGCCCTCCCCCAGCGCGGCAATCACCACCCTCGCAGGCACTGCCGACTGGATTGACGGTGTCACCTCTGGTCGCGACAAAGAAAGCGTCCTAACCGCAGAGAACACTCCTGCTCCGCCAAAGACCATTCAGACCAGCGCCGATCACATGTGGGGTTACCTCGCCATCGCGTGCGTTGGCCTGGTTATCGCAGCAGCCTGGTCGCGCATTAGGAATGGCCGACAGTAGAACCGTCTAACCACAACCACAAGCCGCCTCCCCAGCAAGTACTGGGTAGGCGGCTTTTATCGTGCATACTAAGAATCGACGATGTGATTCACATAATTGCTATTTGGTGAAGTCGTGTCTCGTGAAGACGAATGGGGCAAATGGAATGCGGGACGGAGCAAGACACAAGAGAGCACCATCCTTCGGGTGACCTCCTACCTCTGCCCTACTCCGCAGGGGTGGGGTGTGACAGGTGACGGTCGCGCTTACCTGTCAGTGAAAACCCCGCCGACTGTTGGGTTCGACGTTTGGAACCGGACTGTTGAAAAGCTGCGCGGTGTCGTGAAATGCGACGTTGAACTGCGCCGTTTGGCCG
>NZ_KV800686.1:0-490 GCF_001810285.1 Corynebacterium sp. HMSC071F07 | reverse complement strand
GTGGCAATCGTCACCCCGCCGAGGGCTGCCCGCATGACCCCTGGGTGCCTGGCGCAGACGAGCAACTCCATGTAACTGGCACCGACTCGTTGGAAGAGCTTTGCGCGTCATCTGTTGCCGCGTATCCGCGCCTGGCGTGGGTGCAGGGCCGCCAGGATCCAGCTGATTATGTGCTGCGCAACTTCAATGCCAAGGAGCGCGAGGAAGGGCCTGGCCCCCGGAAAGTAGACACGTCGGGGGTTAGCTATGCTGCTTGGGTCAGTGTAGCTGATGTGAGTGCTTCGAAGTCATTGGGGGCTAGAAGGTTGCACCAGGAGTGTCGCCGGCGCGTGTTGTAGCGCATGCACCACCGGAAGACTTCCTGCCGGCAGATAATGGGATTGTCAAAGACTTTCCTATCACGCAAGACTTCCCGCTTTAAGGTGGCGTTAAAAGATTCTGCTAGGGCGTTATCCGCACTCGTTCCTACCGCGCCCATGGATTGGCGCAC
>NZ_KV800685.1:0-220 GCF_001810285.1 Corynebacterium sp. HMSC071F07 | reverse complement strand
AATATCGCGTTCTTCGCGCAGCTTCGCGTTCTCTTTTTCTAGCTGGCGGATTCGCTCGGAATCAGTCGTCTCCTTGGCGTTGTCGCGCATGGCCTTCGTGCGGGCACGTTTGCCGGTGCCGTATTGCTGAAGCCAGGAGAAAAGCGAGGAACGATTGACTCCAAGCTCTGCTGAAGCCGCGTGAAGTGAAAGGTCCTCATTGTTTTCATAGAGGGCCACA
>NZ_KV800684.1:47772-52592 GCF_001810285.1 Corynebacterium sp. HMSC071F07 | reverse complement strand
GTCTTACCCTCAGACTCACCAGCAGGCTTATCATTCGCATCATTCGGATCAGTGGGGGCAGGGTTGCCCTCAGCATCAGTGTTGTTGACCTCGTCGCCGTCGCTAACGCCGTCACCGTCGCTGTCTGCGTTGGTCGGATCGGTCGGCTGGCCGTTGTTCTTGGAACCGTCAACCTCTTCCTTATCGGTCAGACCATCACCATCAGTGTCGGCCTTCTTCGGGTCGGTGCCCTTTTCGGCTTCTTCCTTGTCCGTCAGGCCATCGCCGTCAGTGTCCGCGGTGGCGTCCTTGACCACGAGCGGGAAGGTTTGCGTGCCGGTGCTCTCACCATCGGTGACTTTCACGGTGACGTTGTAGACGGCGTTGCCGTCCTCGGTCACGAGGTCAGCCGCGTCCTTGTTGTACGCAGGAGTACCCGTAATCTTGCCATTCTCATCGATGGAGATTCCCTCGGGTGCGCCGACGAGCTCATACGTGGGGTTGGACAGCGCCGCACCATCAGCTGTCTTGGCCGAGACCTGAATCGGAGTGATGGCATCATCGGACCATGCTTCCTGGCCCTTGAGCTTGTCGATGACCAAATCCTTCGGCGCCGGCTTCTCATCGCCGGCAGGAACGTTAACAACGACGGTATCGGTGTACTCAGTGCCGTCGATAGTCGCGGTAATCGGCAACTCAAAAACCTTGGCTGGCGCACCCGGCTCCTGCTTCGGAACGGTGATGTTTGCAACACCATTCTCATCGAAGGTCACCTCTGTGCCCTCAGGGGCGTTGGAGGTATCTGCCGTGAACGTGGATCCCTCAGGCAAGGTATCCACGGCCTCACCGTTGAGGGTCAGCTTCGGAGAAACCTTAGCGGTGGCGTTCTCGCCGTCCACGGCAAGGTTCTGCAGTGCTGGGTAGTCAACGCCGTAGGTCTTATCAGCCTCAGGGTCGGTTGGGGTCTCCGGCCCCGGTGCGTCCGCAGCCTCAACCTTTACGGTTGCCGGCTCGGAAGGCTTCTTACCATCCTCCGTTGCAGTAGCCGAGATCTCATCGTTTTCCTTGAGCTTTTCGCCCTCAGGAATGCCTGCAGTGAAGGTACCCGGTTTGTCCGGGTCCTCGGTTGCGGTGACTTCCTTACCGGACGGGAGGGTTACTTTCACCTCACTGCCTGCAGGAGCCGTGACAGTGACCTTGGTGTCATCAGCCTTCACTGGTTCGATGGACGGGGTCGCGGTTGCTTCAGTCGGGGCATCCTTGGTGGCCTTGAACGTACCGCCCTTGGTGCGCTCGCCATTCGGGGACTCCGCAACGAGGGTGTAATCCGTACCGTCTTGCAGTTCAAGCGTGCCGGAAGTAAATTTACCCTTCTTAATCGCGGCGACGTCATCAAGCGTTGCGACGTCAATGGCGTCTGCAGCGTCGAAAGTCGGCTTACCGTTCTCGTCTTCACTCAGCTTGTCGGTAGGAACAGCAACGATCTTCACCGGCGCCGCATCCGCATTGGTGACATCAAGCAGCGGAATATCCTCGCCCTTGGTGTCCTTATCCTGTTCGCGAGCAATCGTGCCGGACAGAGACTCAGGCTGTGGGAGAACTTGCTTAGCTTCCGGCTGTGGAGCAGCAGGGAGGAAAGACTTCGGGTCTAACGGATCGGTGTCATCGGTAAGGACCTCCACGTCATCGCGGATACCATCGCCATCCGTATCTTCGACTGACGGGTCCGTACCCAACTCACGTTCGTAGTCGTCGGTGAGGCCATCACCGTCAGAATCGGCAATGTTGAGGTAGTCGAACTTCAGCGTGTTCTTCAGCAGCGTCGGATCGGCGCCACCGTCCTGCTTATCCTCGTTCGGCAACGTCTTCGGCCACGCATCAGTGAAGTCCACGGAGATCCAGGAGGTGGTGTCGATGCGCTTGCCATACGGGGAGTTGGCAAGGTTTTCAGCCCCCTCCTCAAGCTGATACTCGATGGTGTAGCTACCGGTCACATTAGCGGGGATGCCCACGATACTGTCCATGTTGGCCCACACTTCATCCTTGGTTTTGGCATCGATGCCAGGCTCGTGTGGCTTGTAGGACAGTTCGGGCCGAGTCGCGGTGGTCGCGAAACCGGTTTCCTTGTCGAAGTCCATCTTCCATTTCTTGGCACCCTTTACTGGATTGCCTTCCATGTCAGATTTGTAGACCGTGACGTCGGTGATGTGCTTTGCTACATCTGGGCTGATGTACTCATTGAGCATCCAGTTCCAATAGCTGTTTCCACCGAAGTTCCTACCCGCCATAGTAGCGGTTGTGGTGGACTTAATGACCCCGTTCCCCTGATCATACTTCAGCTGTTTCGAGATACCGTTGTGGTAAACATTCGCGCCCGTAGCTTCGAAGGTTTCCGCCGGTACGTTGGTATCAGCAGCAAGTTGCCCCTGATCCACAATGTTTACGTGCTGGACGGAGTTGTTGAAGATCCGGCCGTCCTTGCGAACCCAGTAGTAGTCAACCTGGGAACCCTCCTTCGGAAGAGCCAGATCGGTAATAGGGGTCCCGTTCTTCAGGAAGATTTGAATGTAGGACGCATACGGAACGCCCGAGGCACCTGGGAAGTTCTTGGAGTCCTCGAACTTCAGACCCCACTCGGAGCCTTGAGGATCACGCTTTACAAACGACCCCTGGTGATCACCATTCACACCCACCAGCTCGATGCGCGAAATCTCGTCGTACAGCGCCTTGTCACGGAAACGGATGAACTGACCGTTCGCATCTGTATCCCCCTCCGGGGTCTTACCGGTATTCCAAACCGATTTCCTCAAATGCGGAACCTTGAACACGTACTGCGGGTCGTTTTGCTGTGCATCCACGAACTCCGGCAAAAGGCCGGCATATCGCAGGCCGTCATCCTCACCGTTGTCGTAAATTCGCCCAGTATCCGCCGGAATGTAGTTACCATCTGCATCAGTGATCTCAGCAGCAGACGCCACGGCGGCCGTCTGCGGTGCAACAACAGGATGTACAAACGGAGCAACCAGTGCAACAGAGAGCGCCGCGGCAGCAATCGTAGTGCCGCGACGGCGTACAGCAGTACGCTTGATTGCCTTCTTGTTCATATCAAGAAGTCCTTTCCTTAAGACTTGAAAGTATTGATCACGCTAGGGGTGCGCGACCGCGCAAGGGGTAAAACCGGCTTACGCAACCGAGAGCAGCTCACATTTGCCACCTTGGAAGAAGATCAGAGGTTCCAAGGGTCGATGAACAAACTCGTCCCCAACGTTAACGCCATTCACGAATTAAAGAAACCGTACAGAACCCTGAAAATTCCATGAATACAACTTTTTTGGGGACAACAAGTTAAGACATATGCTTGACCTGCCCTTATTTGCTCCGATCGCGACACGCGATTAATATTGTTAAATATCTCACATCGCCACATCCGTAACATTTCCCCAGGAATAAACTCCTTACGGGGGTGTTTTGTCCAGCGCATGGGTAAGCGGCGTTGCCGGAGGCGGCACCAAGCAGGGCGTATTGAACGCACAAATGTAGCCATAAGAACACAAACCGCCCCGCTTCCCTATGCATGGTGCGTGCTGATGGTTGTGTGCACGATGCTGTAGGAGAAGTGGGGCGGTTATTGGCTGGCACCGTCGCCGTGAGGCGGTGCCTGAGGTTGTGCGGCTTGAACTTGTTGGCGCCTTACTGGTCTTGCATGACGTCGTGGCGCACGATGGTCTGGTCGCGGCCGGGGCCGACACCAATGTAGGAGATGCGGCAGCCAGAGAGTTCCTCCAGACGCAGGACGTAATCCTGTGCCTTCTGCGGGAGGTCCTCAAAAGTCTTACAGTCAGTGATGTCCTCGTCCCAAGCCGGCATGGTCTCAAAGATGGGCTCAGCGTGGTGGAACTCAGACTGGGTCAGCGGCATCTCATCGTAGCGCTTGCCGTCTACGTCATAGGCCACACAGATGGGGATCTCACCAATACCGGTGAGCACGTCCAGCTTGGTCAGGAAGTAGTCCGTGAAACCGTTGACGCGGGTGGCATAGCGAGCCACCACGGAGTCATACCAACCACAGCGGCGCTTGCGGCCGGTGTTAACGCCGATCTCACCACCGGTGGTTTGCAGGTACTCGCCCCACTTGTCAAAAAGCTCAGTTGGGAACGGGCCGGCGCCCACGCGGGTGGTGTAGGCCTTGATGATGCCCAGGGAGGTCTTAATGCGAGTAGGCCCGATACCGGAGCCGACCGAGGCACCGCCGGCCGACGGGTTCGAGGAGGTCACGAACGGGTAGGTTCCGTGGTCAACATCCAGCATGGTGGCCTGGCCGCCCTCCATGAGGACGTGCTTGCCGGCATCCAGGGCTTGGTTCAGCTCCAGTTCGGCCTCAATAACCATCGGGCGCAGGCGATCGCGGTAGCTCAGGAAGTATTCCACGATCTGGTCAGGGTCAATCGCCTTGCGGTTGTACATCTTCACCAGCATCTGGTTCTTGATGTCCAGCGCAGACTCAACCTTCTGCCGCAGGATGGATTCATCAAAGATGTCCTGCACGCGGATACCGATGCGAGCGACCTTATCGGAGTAAGCCGGGCCAATACCGCGGCCCGTGGTGCCAATGGCGCGCTTGCCCAAGAAACGCTCCTGCACGCGGTCCAGGGTCTGGTGGTACGGCGCTACCAGGTGAGCGTTCGCGGAGATTCGCAGGCGCGAGGCATTCGCGCCGCGTGCCTCAAGGCCGTCGATCTCATCAAAGAGAGCTTCAAGATTAATAACAACGCCGTTGCCCAATACCGGAGTTGCATTCTCAGAGAGAATGCCGGCGGGAAGGAGCTTGAGCTCATACTTCT
>NZ_KV800684.1:34751-47672 GCF_001810285.1 Corynebacterium sp. HMSC071F07 | reverse complement strand
CGCCGCCAACTACAACAGTATGGCCAGCGTTATTGCCGCCATTCGGCTTGACTACGTAGTCAACCTTACCACCGAGGATATCGGTGGCCTTACCTTTACCTTCGTCGCCCCATTGAGCGCCAACGATGACGATTGCTGCCATGTCTGGGTGTCACTTCCTAATGATTGAAGCCAAATACGCAACCACTTTACCCCTAGAAGTGTGCAGACGGGTATTAATTGACAGCTCTCATTTTTTAACACGGCTGCTTCGCCGCGTTTACGCGATGTTCAGGAATACCAAGATGTTTACGATGTTCGCGAAGTCGATGAACATGCCACCAATGATCGGCAGGATGAAGAAAGCCAGCTTGGATTCCTTGAACTTGGTGACCACGGAGTCCATGTTTGCCATGCCGTTCGGGGTAGCGCCCATACCGAAGCCGCAGTGGCCAGCGGTAAGAACCGCGGCGTCGTAGTCGCGGCCCATGACGCGGAAGGTGACAAAGTTGGCAAACAGCCACATGAGTGCCGTCTGGCCCACCAGCAGGATGAGCATCGGGACAGCCAGTTCAGCGAGCTCCCAGAGCTTGATGTTCATAAGAGCCATCGCCAGGAAGAAGTTCAAGCCAATAACACCGAGGATCTCAACCTCTTGGGTTGGGACCAGTTCCTTGTATTCCTTCTGCTCACGAGAGTCATTAATAAAGCGCAGGATGATCGCCACGATCATGGAGCCGAAGTAAAGCGGGAAGGCTGCCTTATCGGTGAGCATGCCCACGAAGTGGTTCATCGCATCGGTCACGAAACTACCGATGAGCATGGAAACTAGAATCATCACGAAGGCGTGCAGCATGGCGTCGCCGCGCAGCTTGCGGGCGACGTGAGCAATCAGCGACTCGTCAACGTCGACCTCTACTGCCTTCTGATCCATCAGATTGCCCTTGGTAATCAGGCGGTTTGCCAGCGGGCCGCCCATGAGCGAGCCCATGATGAGGCCGAAGGTAGCTGCGGTGTAAGCCACGGTTTCTGCACCGCTAACACCAGACTGCTCGACGAGAGGCGCGATACCGCCCGAAACACCGTGACCACCGGTCATGGAAACAGAGCCCGTCATCAAAGCCAACTTGGCATCGACACCAACGATTGGAGCTAGGCCCACGGCAACGACGTTCTGCAGAATGGTCAGAACAACCGCCACAACGAGGAAGACCATTACCTTCGGGCCGGCGGCGCGCAGCACCTTCAACGATGCGCCGTAGCCCACCGTGGTGAAGAAGATAACCATGAAGAAGCTCTGCAGCGTGGTATCGAACGTAATCTCAGCGATACCGGTCTGGTGCAGCACCAGGTTGATCAAAGCAAAAAGGAAGCCGCCGATAACCGGGGCCGGAATAGCAAAGCGCTCAAAGAAATAGATCCGCTGCTTGAGCCAAATACCCAGCAAGAGCAACACGACAGCGATGCCGATGGACTGGATCATGGTGAATTCAATTGCCAAGATGAAGCCTCCGTGAAGTTGTCGGGATAGTTACCTGTGTGCCACAGCACGAAGATAAATAAAATGTGAAGTTAAAAGTAGTGTGGACTAAAAATATATCCCCATGTGACCCCCTCCACCCCAATTGGCGGTTATCAATGGGGGTGATTTGCGTTGTAGGGTGTAGAAGTTATGCCCTAATTCGCGGGGTGATTCGCTGGGAAAGGCAAGGTAACTCACGGTGGCCCTGATCGTTGTTCGTTGCGGTAGCAGACTCAGCCTGGATTTGCCCCCACATGCAGAAGTTCTCGACGTCAGCGCGGTTCCAACCCGCTCCGAGCTTCGTCCGCTAGATATAGCCGCGAAGACCGCACTGCCGGAAGATCCCACCCCTTCGCTCGATGAGATTGCCGCCCAGCCAGACGTCCGACATTTGAGTACCCCCGCCCTCGCGCCGCAAGCGCCCCACTTGGTGGAACCACTGCGCATCGTCGTGGTTGGAGACGACGCCGCCTTGAGCGCAGTTCTTAGCCGCATGATGCGCGGCGACTACCTCTGGGCCGAGCTCGCCTATGTGCCCACGGATTCTTCTTCGCCCGCTGCCCGCAACTGGGGTCTGCCTACTGATCTGCAATCTGCGCTCAGCGTTGCGCTTTCAGCACCGGTGCACCCAGTGCCACTCATCCGCAATGATGCAGGTCTTGCCGTGGCAGGCTCGGCTTCGATTTCCGAGTGGAATAACACGGACATCACCGGCGAGATCATCGTGGATGATCATGTTGTCGTCCGCCACGAAGGTACCGGCAGGGCCGGCATCGGTACGTATGGCGCCCGGTTGGTACCGATGATTGATGCACCGGGGATCTTGGCAGCGAAGGCTGTCTCCCCCGTTGCTAAATCCGCAGACCTAGGGCTTGCTGAAGCCGCAAAGTCCGGCTTCGGAGGATGGCTGCGATCGAAGTTCTCCTCCCCCATCGCCTCCGGCCAGCTCGATGAAACCAGCATCTGCACCGGCCGCGCGGTGCAAGCAGGCGGCCCGGAGCTGCGCGTAATCGTCGATGACGTCAGCGCGAAGCGAGCCGTCAAGCGCGTGACCTTCTACCGGCACCTGCGTGATCTGCAGGTTGTACGGCCTTAAATATTGCGGCTTTACTTCGTGCGTTTAGTCGGTGTCGAGAACTTCCGGTGGATAGGCCGGATGATCAGAGGTGGGGGCAAGCTGCGCCACGGCAGATTCGCGGGACATGCCGCAGACCATCAGCAGGTCAACGATGATGGACCGGGTCTGCGCGAGGAGTGAGTAGGCGGAAAGAACGCCGTCCTCGCCAAGCACGTCCATGGTGGCGTTCGCACCAAGGACGCGTAAGCGGTACACAATCTCCGGGATGACCACGGCCTCGTTGGCCCGCGATTCCTTGCTGCTGGCCCGGCCGTAGAGCTCGGCGAGCTCATACGTGACGTCGGAAAGCTCGTCGATGAGGTCAAGCTGGGCTTCGGTGACGTGGTCGCCGTCCTCCGAAAGCACCAAGGCCCGGCGGGAAAGCACGCGCACACCGCGGATGGCGTTGTCCACCGGGGTGAGGATGCGCTCCAGGGAGCGGATGTTGCGCTGCCAGCTCCACAGGAATGGGGAAACCTTGACGGTCTCGGCGCTGCCCTTGGCCGCCTGGAGCATGTCATTGATATCGCTCTGCGTACCGCGGACGGCGTCGCGAGCTTCCAGGATCGCCTTCTCATCGCCGTCGCGGAGGCCGCCGGCAACGTCGGAAAGCACTGCAGAAGCCACCCGCAGAACCTTGGATACTTCCTTACGCACGGCGCGCAATGGGGAGGTCGGGATGAGGGCGACCATGCAGATGCCGATGAAGGCGCCGATGATGGCATCGATGGCGCGGGAGAGTCCGCCCATCTCCTCCGGGGGCATGATGGTGGCGATCAGGATGGCGCCGATGGCCACTTGGTTGCTGATGAGCTGCGACTCGGTCACGAAGGACGCGATGAGCAGCGAGCAACCGATGATTATGGTCATGTGGATAGGGCCGGTGCCCAGGCCGTCAACCAGGAGGGTGCCCACGATAACGCCGACGATGCCGCCGATGGAGAGATCCACCGCGCGTTTAAGGCGGTCCCCGCCGGACAGGCCCAAGATGATGATGACGGACATCGGCGCGAAGAACGGCTGAGCGTGGCCGAAGACAACGTGTGCCACGAAGAAAGCCAGGCCGGCGCCGAGGGTGGACTGGACGATGTAGAGGAAGCGGGACTTCACGCGCGCAAACCGGGATTTGACCGAGCGGTCAAAGCTGCGCAGCTGTTGGCGCGTGGTCAGCTTGGCCCGTTCCTTGGTGCTCTTATCCTTTGCTTCCGCCATGGTTTCCTTATCTTAGTTCGCCCGTGTGGATTGCTTGGCTCTGGTTGAGGTCGGCCTGGGTCGTGGCTGGGTCGTGGCTGGGTTCGCTCTAGATGGTGAGGTCACCTCACCATTTGCGGTTCCCATTTGCCCCATTGGTTTACACTAGTCCCTTTTGTTGTGCGGTGACCTCACCATTTGGGTTTTGATTCCGGTTTGACTCGGACGAGGATGTTGGCCAGGGACTTTGCCGGCGCATTCTTTGACGCTAAACACAGCAAAGCCGCTCCTCCCTCCCAGCGGCTGCGGGGTTCCCAGCGGCTGCGGGGTCTGGGGGGAACGGCTCTGTGTGGTGTGGTTTGGTGGTCAGTCTTACTTGGAGATGGACTTGCCCACGGAGTGCAGGTCGGTGCAGGCCTCAACCACGCGCTCAGCCATGGACTGCTCTGCCTTCTTCATGTAGGAGCGTGGGTCGTAGACCTTCTTGTTGTCAACCTCGCCGTCGATCTTGAAGACGCCGTCGTAGTTAGCGAACATGTGGCGGGCAACCGGGTTGGGGAAGGCGGACTGAGTATCGGTGTCAACGTTCATCTTCACAACGCCGTAGGACAGAGCCTGCTCGATCTTTTCCTTCTCGGAGCCGGAGCCGCCGTGGAAGACGAAGTCGAATGGCTTGGAGCCCTCTTCCAGGCCGAGCTTCTTGACGGCAGCCTTCTGGCCTTCGTCGAGAACCTCTGGGCGCAGCTTCACGTTGCCCGGCTTGTAAACGCCGTGGACGTTGCCGAAGGTAGCAGCCAGCAAGTAGCGGCCCTTCTCGCCGGTACCAAGTGCATCGATGGTCTTTTCAAAATCCTCAACGGAGGTGTAGAGGTTTGCGCCGGCCTTCGCCTGGACGCCGTCCTCTTCGCCGCCAACGACGCCGATCTCAGCCTCGAGGATGATGTTTGCCTTGCGTGCCTTCTCCAGCAGCTCCTGGGCGATGACGAGGTTCTCGTCGATTGGGATTGCGGAGCCATCCCACATGTGGGACTGGAACAAAGGCAGCTCGCCGCGGTCAACGCGCTCCTGGGAGATGGCGATGAGGGGGCGGACGTACTCGTCCAGAACTTCCTTCTGGCAGTGGTCGGTGTGCAGTGCAACGTTAATGCCGTAGTGCTTTGCCGCCTCGTGAGCGAAAGCTGCCAGAGCCTGAGCACCTGCCACCTTGTTCTTCACGGAAAGGCCAGAGCCGAACTCAGCGCCGCCGGTGGAGAACTGGATAATGCCGTCAGACTCAGCTTCTGCGAAACCGCGCAGAGCCGCGTTGATGGTCTCAGAAGAGGTGCAGTTGATGGCTGGGAATGCAAAACCGCCCTGCTTGGCGGTATCCAGCATCTGGTTATAGACCTCAGGAGTTGCGATTGGCATGAAGTTCCATCCTTAGTGTGTTGGGGCAATCACGTTCCAAGTCCCAAGTATGCCTGTTTTTGCCCGATTTCGCCGCCAGAATTTTTGTGAACTTCCTTAATGCAGGCAGGCGCCTGGTGGGCGGTTGCCGATACGCAGGTGAAACCACAAAATAGTACGGTTGTAATGCGTTTTTATTTTTCTTGGGACTGGTGTTTCATGACTCGTGCGCAGGCCTCGAGCAGCATCCAGCCTGACAATTGGACCGAAAGATCACGCTCTGCAACACGGATGATGCCTACCTTTTCGCCGACGGTATGCGGCCCGAAGCCGTAATTATGTGGCAGGCGAGCATCGGTGGTCCAGTCGGAGCCGAAGATAGGTAGACCATCTACCTCCAGGCGGTGTTCCCACACGGATTCAGCAGAGGCCACGACCATGCGAGCCGCAAGCTTCTTGGTGGCGCGGTTAGCCGGGGAATCGCCCGGCAATCGCACAGCAACGTCCGCAAGGTAGCGCACGAGGATGCCCTTGAACAGGCCACCATCACCGTCGCCCGTCATCCAGTTGATAACGCCGGACGGGGTAGCCATTCCGGTTGCCACTGCCTGCACTAGGCCACGGATGTTGGTGATGTAGTGCATCGTATCCGCTGCCAGCTCGGCTTCCTGAATGGTGTCGATGCTCTCCAGGGAGGTCAACCCAGCCTTCTCACGCAGTGCCAATGCAATTTCCAGGCAGGCGCCCAGAACCACGCCCTGGCAATACGGGTGGATAGCCTTCACGATTTCCGGACCGTCCATACGCATGCGCACGCCGTCCATGATGAAGCCGTCATCATCAACCAGATGGTCATAGATCCAGTCCACGATGTGGCGGGCCTCGTCAATGCGCCCCATGCGGGCAAGCATGATGGCGCCGGGGCCGTTGGATGGCACATTCAGGAAAGTCTCGCCCTCGCGCCACGGCAGCACGCCGATTTGGGGGTCGGTGCCTTCCAGGATGTTGCGCTGCAAAGAGCCCAGGCGCTTATGCGGCTTGATGCGCTTGAGCTGCTCGGCGCGCCCCATAGCCAGGGCCAGCCACGCCTTGTCGTCGTAGTAACGATTCTTCGTAAGCTGGCTCATGTTACGAATACGGATACCGCGCATGGTGTCCACGATGCGGGCGCGGCGCGCCTTGGTGTTGTTACGCAGCGCGGCGTCTACCAGACAATCGAGGTAATGAGCTTGCCACCAGTAGTGCCAGTGGACGAAGAGTTTCTCCTTACCAGTCGGCGGCCAGCTGACGACCGCAAGATTGGTACGCGGAATTGACCATACGTTTTGCGCATGGCGTTCATTGATGGCGGTTTCCGCGAGGTCCGCGCGGTGTGCCCATGTCTCTTCCACTGTAGATCTATCACTCTCGATTATGGTTTCGTTACTCCATCTTATCTACTTGAGATAACGATTTACCACGCTTTTTCTAAGTCAGCATGCTGACGAATCC
This sequence comes from Corynebacterium sp. HMSC071F07, assembly GCF_001810285.1. Classification (NCBI taxonomy): domain Bacteria; kingdom Bacillati; phylum Actinomycetota; class Actinomycetes; order Mycobacteriales; family Corynebacteriaceae; genus Corynebacterium; species Corynebacterium sp. HMSC071F07. Next base: position 40,986 of record NZ_KV800684.1, on the reverse strand, counting down.
ACGCATGCATGGCGATGCCCGCGGCGACGCCCGCGTTGATCGAACGAGTCGAGCCAAATTGGGCAATGGAACAGGTCATTAACGCTGCATCTTGGGCTGCTTGGGTAACGCCGGGGCCTTCTTGTCCAAACAAAAGCAGGCAGCGCTCCGGCAGCTCGGCTGTTTCAAGGGGGACGCATCCGGGGGTGTTATCGATGGCGACAACAGTTAGCCATTCGGCGTTGGCCCACTGCAAAAGCTCCTCCACCGTGGCATGATGCTGCAGGTGCTGGTAGCGGTCAGTGACCATGGCCCCACGGCGATTCCAACGGCGGCGCCCCACGATATGCACGGTGTCGACGGCGAAGGCATTCGCGGTGCGCACCACGGGTCCGATGTTGGAATCGTTCTCGAAGTTCTCGATGGCGATGTGCAGGGCGTGCCGGCGCTTATCGATGTCCGCGGTGATCGCTTCCCTGCTCCAGTAACGGTAGGCGTCGACCACGTTGCGGCGATCACCCTCGCGCAGCAGCTCTGGGTCATACTGCGCGCCGTCTGGCCAGGGGCCCTCCCACGGCCCGACGCCGTGGCGGCCTTCGTTCCACTCGGTAGGGCCCTTGCCTGTCTCTACAGTCTCTTGCGCAGATGGGTTATTAGGCGAGGTCAAGGTCTTCCAAGCTCAGCAGGTAGCGGTACTCCAGGCCCTCAGCGGCGATAACTTCGCCGGCGCCGGTTGCGCGATCCACAACGGTGGCCACACCGACGACCTCGGCGCCTGCCTCGCGCAGTGCCTCGACGGCGGTCAGCGGGGAGTTGCCGGTGGTGGTGGTGTCCTCGACCACGAGGACCTTAGCGCCGGTGACGTCGAAGCCCTCAATGCGGCGCTGCATGCCGTGCTTCTTGGCTTCCTTGCGCACCACGAAGGCGTCGATATCGCGGCCGTCGGCATGCATGATGGAGGTAGCGACGGGGTCAGCGCCCAGGGTCAGGCCGCCAACTGCCACGTAGTCCCAGTCCGCGGTCAGCTCGCGCAGCAAGGAGCCGATGAGGCGGGAAGCCTCGTGCTGAAGGGGGGCGCGGCGCAGGTCAACGTAGTAATCAGCCTCCTTACCGGAGGACAAGGTGACCTTGCCGTGTACAACAGCCAGTTCCTTGACCAGCTCTGCCAGACGGGCCTTTTTCTGTGCATCCAAGCTCATGGCTCTCCTTTTTGTTTCTTATGCCGCTTCTTGTCCCGCCATGTTTTGCGGGATTATCGCTTTAAGACTACTCGTTTGCTTCTTCGTCGCCGAAGATGGTCGAGCGGCCGTTGAGATCACGGCGCATGCGCGCTTGCGCCTTATCGAGCAGGGGGCGCTCGCGGCCGTCGGCAATGGCGTCGACTTCGTCTGCCCCCAGCGCGCTGTGGTCAACCTCGCCGAGGGTCTCACTGCGGGTGCGGCTCGGCAGCTCTACCGGCTCTTCCGGGCGCTGGATGTGCGGGCGCTGGATTTCCTCGTGGTCCGGCACAAGGGTGGGCCCGGTCGGCTCGGGCTGCGGCGGCTCAGGGATCTCGCGGCTCGGGTCCAGCTCAGCCACGCGCAGCACCTGCATCGCGGCCGAACGCGGCGGCAGAACACGGGCGCAATCGGCAAGTTTTGCAAGCGGGGCCAGCATGGCATCCCACTGCACGCCGCGCGCGTGCTTGGTGGTTTGAGCAAGCACCCATTCGGATTCCATCCACGCCGCGGTGACTTCCTCGGGCATCTGCTCAAGGGCTACTTCTAGACGCTCATCGATGAGCCGCTTGCCGACGCCCGCGTCGGTTGCGAACATCTCGAATCCTTCAACGTCGTCGACCTTGATCAGGTCTTCCGAAAAGTGTTCTTCTGCGAGGCCGATGCGGCGGAAATCCACCACGATGTCTGATGCCGCACCGGTGCGCATTGCCATGACGTTGATGCCGCCCAAGTCCATCAGCAGCATCTCGTGACCATGCACGAACCCTGCCACGATATCCTTCGGTGCCGCCCCCAGGGCCGCTGCGCCACGCATCCATTCATCAGCCAGATAGTCATCCTGCTTGGTGTACTCGAATTGGTGACGCTCGCCCCAAGCCTTACGCTCACGGCGCAGCGACCCGGGCACCAAGTCACGCGCACGCAGCAGGTGCTCGTTCTTGCGCTCCGGCGCCGCCTGCTGCTCTGCCATAGCTGTTTCAGGTGCCGCCTGGTCCTTCTCTACTGGGGCAGGCTCTTGCTCCACTGCGTTCTCCGCAGACGCAAGTCCTTCCTCGTGCTGTTCAAACGTTTCGGCTTCCTGTGACTCGTCAGCGGTGGGGCGCTCTGGCGATTCGAGGCTCTCGACAGGGGTAGTGCCGTCAAGCTGGTTGGTGCGCTGGCGCTTGTCGAGGAGGAGAAGCGCGACGCCGGCCGCGGCGAGGACTAGGGCAAGGATCAGAATAGGCATCACCCCAAGACTTTAGTAGGAAGTCTTGGGGTGAGTAGGCTTTAGGAGGAAGTCTTGGGGTGAGTAGGCTGGCGCGCTGGTTAATTTACGCAGGTTATTTATACAGTCGTGCGGTCGCCACGCTCGACCGGGTTGGATGGGTCTGCGGACCACTGGGACCAGCCACCGACGAAGTGGCGCAGGCCGGTAAATCCAAGGCCCTCAAGGATGCCGATGGTCAGCGCGGAGTGGTTACCGGAACCAGAGTAAATGATGGCGTCCTTGACGTTTTCCTTGGTGATGCCAGCGTTGTCGAGGATCTCTAGGATTTCCTCGTCAGATTTGATGGTCTTGTCTTCGTTGTGGAACTGGCGCTCCGGCAGGTTCACTGCACCGGGGATGTGGCCGGCCTTCAGATCGAGGTGCTCACGGCGGCCAGCGAAGCGGTTTGCCGTACGAGTATCGATGAGCAGGCCGTCGTGGGCCTTAACGTCCTCAATCGTGGCAGTCGGCATAGAGCCCGGCGTGATTTCGACCTCGGTGGCAAGGCCCAGGTTTCCTGGGCCCGTAAGGGTGGCAAAGCCCTGGCGGCGCCAATTAGCCAAGCCACCATCGAGCATGCGTACGTTCTTAAAGCCCGCCCAGCGCAGGGTCCACCAAGCGCGTGCAGCGAAGAGGCCACGGCCTTCGTCGTAGACCACGATCTCCCAATCGGGACGCAGTCCCCATGCCTCGCAGCTCTCCTTCAAGCGCTCCGGGTTAACAAGCGGGTTACGGCCCACCTTGGAGCCAGGAAGGCCGACGAAGGAGTGCGCAGCGTCGGCGAACTGCGCGGTAGGAATGTGCAGGGAGGCGAACTGGTTGTATGCCTCCCCCTCACCTGGTGCCCACAAAGATGCAAGAAGTGCGACGCGCTCGCCGCGGTAAATGGATTGCTGGAGTTCGCTTGGAGAAACCAAATTGCTCATGGCTCTAGATTCTAGGGCCATGAGCACTTCGGCGCTTCTTACGCAGGCTAGCTGCGCTTGCTATTGAGCTCCAGGTGCTCGCCGCCGTCAGCGACGTCGACTTGGACGGTGTCGCCGTCCATGACCTCGCCGGCCAAAAGCTGGCGGGCAAGCTGGTCACCAATAGCTTGCTGCACTAGGCGGCGGAGCGGGCGGGCGCCGTAAGCAGGGTCGTAGCCGCGCTCGGCGAGCCACAGCTTCGCGGCGTCGGAAACCTGCAGGTTCAGGCGGCGCCCTTGCAACCTCGATGCCAGAGCATCGAGCTGGATGTCGACGATGCCGGCCAGCAGCTCAGAGGACAGAGACTCGAACATCACGACATCATCGAGACGGTTAATGAACTCCGGCTTGAAGTTGCGCTTGACGGCCTCCATGACCTCCTCCTTGGTGCCACCGGCACCGAGGTTCGAGGTCAGGATGATGACCGTATTGCGGAAGTCCACGGTGCGACCCTGGCCGTCGGTCAGGCGGCCCTCATCGAGGACCTGCAGCAGAACGTCGAAGACGTCTTGGTGCGCCTTTTCCACTTCGTCGAAAAGCACGAGTGTGTACGGGCGGCGACGCACGGCCTCCGTGAGCTGGCCGCCGGCATCGTAGCCAACGTATCCCGGAGGGGCACCGACGAGGCGGGCTACGGAGTGCTTCTCCCCGTACTCAGACATGTCGATGCGCACCATCGCGGACTCATCGTCGAAGAGGAAGTCCGCCAGGGCCTTAGCCAGCTCCGTCTTACCCACGCCCGTAGGCCCAAGGAAGAGGAAGGAGCCGGTCGGACGATCCGGGTCCGCAACGCCCGCGCGAGCGCGGCGCACGGCATCGGAGACGGCCTTGACCGCTTCTTTCTGACCCACCACGCGGCGGCCCAGCTCGGCCTCCATGTTGAGCAGCTTCTGGGTCTCACCCTGCAGCATCTTGCCAGCCGGAATGCCGGTCCACGCGGAAACCACCTCAGCGATGGTGTCTGGGGTGACCTCCTCTACCAGCATGGTGTTGGACTGCGCGTTGGCGCGCACCTCGGCGTCGGCAAGCTGCTTCTCCAACTCGGGAATGCGACCATAACGCAGCTCGGAGGTCAACTCGTAGTCACCGTCGCGCTCGGCAATCTCGGCCTGGCGCTTCAGATCCTCCAACTCCTCCTTGGCGTGCTGGACTTCATCGATAGCCTTCTTCTCGTTGGCCCAACGAGCCTTGAGCTCCCCGAGCTTTTCGCGTTCGTCGGCAAGCTCCTGCTGCAGCTTGCTCAGACGGTCCTGGCTGGCGGCGTCCTTTTCCTTCTTCAGCGCCAGCTCCTCGATCTCCATGCGGCGCACGACGCGCTCCAGCTCGTCGATCTCCTGCGGGGAGGAGTCAATCTCCATGCGCAGGCGGGAACCGGCCTCGTCGACTAAGTCGATTGCCTTGTCCGGCAAGAAGCGATTGGTGATGTAGCGATTAGACAGCTCAGCTGCAGAAACCAGCGCAGAGTCCATGATGCGCACACCGTGGTGGACCTCGTAGCGCTCCTTCAGGCCACGCAAGATGCCCACAGTGTCTTCAACAGAGGGCTCAGCCGCATAGACCTGCTGGAAGCGGCGCTCCAAAGCGGCGTCCTTCTCGATGTACTTGCGGTACTCGTCCAAGGTGGTAGCGCCCACCAGGCGCAGCTCACCGCGGGCCAGCATCGGCTTAATCATGTTGCCGGCGTCCATGGAACCCTCGCCCGTGGCGCCCGCGCCGACGATGGTATGTAGCTCGTCGATGAAGGTGATGATCTGGCCTTCCGAGGCCTTGATCTCATCCAGCACTGCCTTCAAGCGCTCCTCGAACTCGCCGCGGTACTTCGCGCCGGCGACCATGGAGCCCAGATCCAGGCTCAGCAGGGTCTTGCCCTTGAGGGACTCCGGGACATCGCCTGCCACGATGCGGCGGGCCAGACCCTCCACGATGGCGGTCTTGCCCACGCCCGGCTCACCGATAAGGACTGGGTTGTTCTTCGTGCGGCGGGACAGCACCTGCACGACGCGGCGGATTTCCTGGTCGCGGCCGATAACCGGGTCGATCTTGCCCTCCCGCGCGCGGGCGGTTAGGTCGGTGGCGTACTTCTCCAGCGCCTGGAACTGCTCCTCTGGATTCTCAGAGGTGACCTTCGCGGCCCCGCGCACCGAAGGGAAAGCGCCCTTCAGCGCATCAAAGGTAGCGCCGCGGCCGGTAAGCAGCTCAGCGGCGTCAGTCTTAGAGCCGGCGATAGCAGCGAGAAGAACCTCGGTGGAGACGTACTCATCGCCCAATTCGCCCGCAAGCTCCTGCGCGCGGGTCAAGACGTTGAGACCGTCGCGGTTAAAGTTCGGGTTCGCCATCCCAGAGCCCTCAGCCTTGGGATAGGAATCCACAAGTGCGCGCGCCTCCTTGAGGACGGTTTCCGGATCGACGCCGGTGGCCTTGAGGACCGGTGCGGCGATGCCGTCTTCTTGGCTAAGGATGGCCGCTAGTAGGTGCGCCGGGCGAATGTCCGGATTGCCGTTGGAAGAGGCGGTCTGCAGCGCCTGCTGTAAGGCCTCTTGGGTCTTGGTGGTGGGGTTGAAAGCACTCATTGCTTCCTCCTTGGAAGTTGTTTATTAGAAGGTTTATTGCCTGATATTTACAACAACGCATCCAAAGTTGAGTTTGTTCCACTCAACTTCAAATTTTCTTTTCTTCCCTGCCTGAGCATAGCAGACTCAAGTTTTCCTTGCCGTTTAATCGCTTCGCTGAGCACTTAGGCACCGCATAGAAAAGGGAAACCGCACAATCGTGCAAAGTTCCAGACGTAGGCCACCTGGCCTTCCGGCTCAATCCCCAGCTCC